>NZ_CALPCT010000013.1:0-68703 GCF_943193075.1 Streptococcus caecimuris
TAGAGCCCACTCAACCACTGCGTCTTGCTCGACAATCCAAAAACAATTGAGAGGCTAGGACTTTTGTCCCAGCCTCTTTTTAACTGCTCTTAGTTCCCCATTTCCCCTTTGGGTACGAGCAGATAGAAAAATAGCAAATTCAATCCAAATACGGCAACAAAGAGCGCTATTTGGGTGGCATCAATCGTTTGTTTCTCAGTCAAATCTTGGATCAGCTTTGTATAATAATAGCCTGGGAAAACCCGTTGTAGCTTGCCAACCAAGTCCATAAATCCTCCACTTGCACCAAGCGTATCAAAGGGAATAATGGTCATGGCTGCTAAAATAATAACTGGAAAGCCAATGGTATCAATCGTCTTGGCATCTACCCTCACCCCAAGTACAAAGCCAATCACACTAAAGTAGATCCCCATCAAGGATAAGAGGAAAAATTGTACCAACAGGCTAGCCGTCACTGGAAAGTGAAAACCTAGAACAGCAACTACTAGCACTGCTAAAAAGATCAAGCTGTTCAGAATCAGTTGTACAATCGATTGATCCCATAAATAGTGCTTGACACTATAGCTTGTAAAGTGGGATTCAAAAGAATAAAAGCCGATATCTGAGGCGATTCGCTTACTAAAAGTTGCAAGGCTATTGCCAATGACCCCGATAAATACAGCAATGCCTAATAAAATACTTGGTGAAACCCCTTTTTGAAGCTGATAAAAGAAGATATACCAGCCTATGGGTAAAATAATGGTGAATAATACGAAGCGCTTATTTCGTAAAACTTGTTTTAATTGAATCTTTTTCATGCTTGTTCCCTTCCTTTATTCATCTCTTCTCGGAAATACTGCTCAATGGTTTGACCAGCCTGATGGATGTCCTCAACAGCCTTTGTTGCAGCAATTCGACCGTCTTTTAAAATCAGGACTTTTGTAAAAAAGGCATCAATTTGGTTAAAATCATGGGTCACCACAACAGATGTAAACTCTTGCTGCTCCAGCAATTTCCAAAAATTATCCACTGCCTCCAAGTCCATGCCTGTCGTCGGCTCATCTAAAAAAATCAACTTTGGATGATTCAAAATGGTTAACAATAAGGACAAGCGTCTCTTTTGACCACCAGAAAGACTTCCCACCATCTGCTCTCTTGATTCTCTCAATTCGACCATTTCTAAGAGTCCATTGATATCAGCCTGCTTCAGCTGATTCATCCGGCTTTTTAATTCGACGAATTCAGCAACGGTTAGATCCTCGATGAGCAGATCTCCCTGAGGCATCATCCCAATTTCTCTTTGAAAATCAAGTGAAGTCTTTATCGTCCCCGAATCAGCCTGGAGCTGCCCTGCGATAATGTTGAACAGGGTGCTTTTACCTGCTCCATTATTTCCCAGCAAGGCAATTTTGTCTCCTTCTTCTATCGAAAAAGACACCCCCTTTAATACAGCTTTCTCCTTAAATGATTTTGTAATAGATGCTACCTGAAACATACGATCCCTCTTTTCTTATTGATCTTGTGTCCATTATACTTCAAGGGGAAAACCTTGGAAGCTCTCTGTCAGAATCGGTCAAAAAATCGTCGTGAATGGTCAAAAAAGAGGCTGGGACAAAAGTCCTAGCCTCTCAATTATTTTTGGATTGTCGAGCAAGACGCAGTGGTTGAGTGGGCTCTACTACGTTGATTTCATCAGCTTTTACAGCCCTACTCAACTGTGCGGAGGTGGAACGACGAAATCGAATTCTAACGAATGACCGATTTCTGTCCCACTCTCTCTTCCATTATTCCTTCCAAAAGGTCAGGCTCTGGATAAATCGGTAGTTTGAACTCTTGGTAGACACTGTCGTTTTGGGATACTTTTCCAGTAATTGTTGGATCTTGTACAAGCCAAGACCTCGGCCATCTCCTTTACTTGAGTAGTCCTTTTCAAAAATTCTCGCCAGTTCTATTTTTTCAGCTTTTGTACTATTTTCAACGATTAAGATGAGGGAGTTTGCCTCCTGAAGCATGGCAAGAGTCAGCTGGGGGTCGTCTGATTCGAGACTCGCTTCGATAGCATTGTCACAAAGAATGGATAAGAAGGTGATGAAATCTAAAACCTCGATGAATAAATCACGAACAGGTTCATCGATCTCGACAGAGATCCCAATCCCTTTATTTTGAGCTTCCAATAATTTTGCGGACAGAACACTTTTTACAGCTGGATTTTCAATGTGACTGAGTTTAGCAATATCAAACTTGCTATCGTAAAATTGTTGGCCACTCTCTCGGAGAACATTCTCATAGACTTCCCTGATCGCGTTGAGATCTTCATGCTCAATACTTAATTTGAGACTGGTTAAAATATTCAGGTAATCGTGACGAAAGGCACGAATCTCCCCATAGAGCATTTCGACGTGTTGGCTATAGGTGGCTAACTCCTGCAGTTGCCTATCTTTTTGTTCCAGAATTTCTTGTTTCAATCGTTCTTTAGACACTGCATTGAAATACAAGAGCATCACAAAAAACAAAATCAAATAAATACTATTTAACTGTTCCCGTAAAGCATCTGCATGAGGAATAACATCCTCAAAAACCACCAGACCTACAACACTGACTAAATACACAAACATGGAAAGATCCATCGGGAGTAAGAAACGATTAAAATACTGCCGTTGAAACCCTACTTTTAAATCTGTAAAATCTAGTTTTAACAATTTAGTGATTCCTATATAAACAGGAAAGACCAGCAATTCAAGTAGAGCATCATACCAGCTGACAGATGCCTCATGAACAAGTACGATCCCTAACATTGGAAAGACATAAAAGGCTAAGAGACGCGCAATGAGACTCTCCATGACAACCGGGTAGAGCCCGTAAAAAATATTCAAAAGGTGTCGTATGTTACGATTTCGGTAGAAACTATAGGCAATAAATACTAAGAAATAGCCAAAAAAGCCTACCGGTGGCACAAGGGTAAAGACGACTGCAAAGAAGAAGGGGCACAAAAAGAGCCAGCGCAAGGCGAACTCTTGTCTACTGATATGACGATAGATCAGCATACTGACGAAGAACTTTAGGTAAAATATTAGAACATCTAACAGCAATTCTTTCTCCCTTCTATTTTTTCAAAGCTTCCAGTAAGCCTCTGTACTTGGTCCGTGAGATCAAGCAATTGTCCCCATTTTCAAAAAAAGCTTTCTTGTCTTCTTTATCAATCTTCGTAATATTTTGTGGATTCACCACAAAGGAGCGGTGACACCGATACAAGCGGGGATCTGCTTTTTCGATATCGGCAATACTAGCGTAAAATTCCAAGCGCTCATCCTGGGTATGTAAAATGACCTTGTGAATAGTTGGAGACGTTTCAACATACAAAATCTTATTAAAGGGAACTTGTACTCGCGCCATCGCACTCTCAAATGTAAAAGCATCTTGCGCAATCGTGGTCCCAGCTTGCTCCAAGGTATAATCGATGGCTGAGCTGATTCTCTCTTTGAACTCTTCCTCACCCAGCGTTTTATCGATAAAATCCAAGGCAGCTACTTTGTACTGAAAGGTAATGGGCATGAATTCAGAGTGAGTGGTGACAAAGACAATGGTCGCATGGGGATCTTTCTTACGAATCTCTTTTGCGATCTCCAGTCCTTTTTTCTCCTCACCTTTAATCTCGATATCTAAAAAGAATAGGTGATGGGCGCCTCTCTCTGTGATAGCATCCAGCAACTGACTTGACTTCCCAAACACTTCTGGCGCTTTGCATTGCAAGGATTTTTGACGGATGAGATCCTGCAAGACCACTTCGATACGCGATTGTTGGATCCATTCATCTTCTAACACAAAAATCTTCAACAAAGTCCTCACTCCTTCCCCTCTACGAATATGTTCTATTTTACCATAAATGATGCCTGCTAAGCCACTCTTTCAAAGGAGACTCAAAGGCCTTCTACTTTTTTTCTTAACAAAAAAACTCTCCCGGAGGAATCCGGAAGAGCTTGCGCAAGGGGAATTTGAAAAATATTTTTTAATATGAAAAAGGTCGATAAAATCTACGCTATGTTCAAACTCTCATTTTACTAGCAGCGATATTACGATCAAGTTTTATTGTCAATAGACATGTATGTGGGAAGTTCTCCCCTTGCAACAATGTAGACCTGTGATCTACTCTTACTAGTATACACTAGAATTATTACAAAATCAGTTAATTTGTATTGCAATTTGTTGGCAAATATTCCTCCGCCCGAAAACCCCGCAAACACCGGATTCCCAAGCATCTACGCAAGTCCTCTTTAATTAGTATTTATCATTTCTGTTACAAAATTTAAAATAAAAATATTATTCCACAACACATGAAAATTCCAAAGCACGATAAAAAAGGAGGAACGATATTTTCCTCCCTTTGAGCTAGTAAGACACTTCGGTAAGGCACCATGGTGCTTGCCGTAGTCTAATGAGGTGCTTCAGCACCCATTAGACTAAGTGTCTTACATCATCCCACCCATCATGCTTGGATCCATTCCTGGTCCTGCTGGGGCTGCTGGTTCTGGTTTGTTGGCTACGACTGCTTCGGTCGTCAAGATCAGACTCGCTACGGAAGCGGCGTTTTGAAGGGCTGAACGGCTCACTTTAACTGGGTCGATGATTCCTGCATCAATCATATTCACCCATTCACCTGTTGCAGCATTGAAACCTGTTCCGACTTCGGCATTTTTCAAGCGATCAATCACAATAGATCCTTCGTAACCGGCATTGTGAGCAATTTGGCGCACAGGTTCTTCCAAAGCACGAAGAACGATATTGCGTCCGGTTGCTTCATCTCCTTCTAATTCAAGGGCTGCGACTGCAGAGATAACATTGACAAGAGCTGTACCACCTCCGGCAACGATTCCTTCTTCAACGGCTGCGCGAGTCGCATTAAGGGCATCTTCGATACGGAGTTTCATTTCTTTCAATTCTGTTTCTGTTGCAGCACCAACCTTGATCACGGCAACACCACCAGACAATTTGGCCAAACGTTCTTGTAATTTTTCACGGTCAAATTCAGAGGTTGTGGTTTCGATTTGTGACTTGATGACCGCCACACGGTTAGCGATCGCTTCTGGGTTACCAGAACCTTCGACAATGACGGTACTGTCTTTATCGACTGAAACTTTAGCTGCTTGACCAAGGGCTTCAATGGTTGCATCTTTCAATTCCAAACCAAGATCGTCTGTAATGACTGTACCACCTGTCAAGATGGCAATGTCTTCTAGCATGGCTTTGCGGCGATCACCAAATCCTGGTGCCTTAACAGCTACGACATTAAAGGTACCGCGGATCTTGTTCAAGACAAGTGTTGGAAGAGCTTCGCCATCGACATCATCTGCGATGATCAAGAGTGGACGGTTGCTTTGAAGAATGCTTTCCAACAATGGCAAGATTTCTTGGATATTTGAAATCTTCTTGTCAGTAATCAAAATGTATGGATTTTCAAGGTCTGCCACCATTTTTTCATTATCAGTGACCATGTATTGTGAGAGGTAACCACGGTCAAACTGCATGCCTTCAACGACTTCCAGTTCTGTTTCCATTCCACGAGACTCTTCAATCGTGATGACCCCATCTTTACCAACTTTTTCCATGGCTTCAGAGATGTACTCACCGACTTTTTCAGAACGAGAAGACACAGCAGCTACTTGAGCAATGGCTTCCTTGCTTGATACTGGGATCGCATTGTTTTTCAAAGCTTCTACTGCTGTTGCAACAGCGGTCTCGATCCCACGGCGGATGCCAATTGGATTAGCACCTGCAGTGACGTTTTTGATTCCTTCACGGACGATGGCTTGAGTCAAAACCGTTGCAGTTGTTGTACCGTCACCTGCGATATCATTGGTCTTAGAAGCCACTTCTGACACCAATTTAGCACCCATATTTTCAAAATGGTCTTCCAATTCGATTTCTTTTGCGATGGTCACCCCATCATTTGTGATCAAGGGTGAACCAAATGATTTTTCAAGAACCACATTGCGACCTTTAGGGCCCAACGTAACTTTCACTGTATCTGCTAAGACATCGACACCACGGACCATTGCAGAACGTGCATCAGATGAAAATTTAATATCTTTTGCCATTTCTCTTACCTCTTTCTTCTCTTACTCTACAATTGCAAGAATGTTTGCTGTTCCAACGATGGTGTAGGTTTCTTCCCCATCTTTCACTTCAATTCCTGCATGGCTTTCAACCAAAACGTGGTCTCCTGCTTTTACAGCTGGAGCAATGAGTTCGCCACTTAGGGTACGCACACCTTCACCAACGGCAACCACTTCAGCTGTTTTTGTATCGGCCTTGCTCGCACCTGCGAGGACAAAACCTCCAACAGTCTGTTCTTTTTCTTCTACTTTTAAGACCACACGGTCTCCTAATGGTTTTAACATGTTCATTCCTCCATACGTGTTTTTAGCACTCTCTATACGTAAGTGCTAACTTATGTTTCTATTGTATCACTTGGTCAGAAATAGTCAAGAAAAAAACACCTCAAAAATAGATGAGATGTTTCTAAAATATCAATTTAAAATTGTCAATTTTTGATTGAAATCGTCGATCACTTTTTGAAGATTGATCCGCCCGCGGTAGATGCCATATCCAAAAACAATCATGCCTAAAATTCCAACCAAGGCTAGTAAAATCCCGAGGATCAAGAGTGGGAGGAAACTTTTGTGAAAGAGATAGATCAATACCACACCAATACTGGCAATGATAAAGAGTAAGCTGAACCAACGACCAAGGTTTTCAAGCATGTGGCGTTGGTACTTGATTTCTGTTTCATATCCATTGACAAGTTCTTGTTTTGTAACCATGGGATTCCTCCTTATAAAAATTGAGAATGAAGTGCAAGTAAAGGAGGTCAATTCACTTCATTCTCAAAAACTCCTACTAGCAAATTCGTTTTTTCTTTTCCTTAGTATTTAAGATGTGGGTCGAAGATACCAAGGGCAACACCGATCAAAGCAACTACAACGAGAAGTAACATAACTTTGTTTGGTGAAATTTTTTTCTTAGACATCAACCACCAGCAAAGAGTGATGAAGGCTGCTGTCAAGAGACCTGGATAAACACCATCGATCTTTTCTTGGATGTTCAAGAAGACTTTTCCTTCAGAATTCTTGAATTGAAGGGCTGTTGTAACAGATACCCAAGTAGCTGCTACGGCACCGATAACCATACCACCGACAACGCTGATCGCTTTACGAAGAGCTTGTCCTTTTGGTCCTACAAGGAATTCAACGGCTTTATCCCCTAATTGGTAACCTTTGAAGAAGGCAAAGCGCATACCAAAGTAGACTAAGAGGTTCCATACGACGATGTAGAAGAGAGCACCAGCGACGTTACCACCTTTAGAAAGACCAAGGGCAATCCCTAAGAGAACTGGGATCAAGGTACCAACAACCAATGAGTCACCAATACCAGCGATTGGTCCCATCAAACCGGCACGCATACCGTTGATGGTTTCGCCATCCACTGCATCTCCGTTTGCACGCGCTTCTTCCAAACCAGCTGTGATCCCTACAACAAGAGATCCAAGTTGTGGTTCAGTGTTGAAGAAGGCCGTATAGGTTTGCATAGCATCCTTTTGTTCCTCTTTTGTGTCATACATTTCTTCTACGATTGGAAGCATAGAAGTCAAGTACCCGAAGGTTTGCATATGTTCTTGAGAGAAACAAGTCAAATGACCATAATACCAATGATGGAATGCTTTTGCTAATGTTTTCTTTGAAATTTTCTTTCTATCAGCCATTTTAAATATCCTCCTCATCATCGTCTAGGTCCACCACTCCGGCTGGAGCAGCTTTCATCGATTTGATCACTTCAAGTTCATAGTAGATTACTGCAAAGATTAATGAAACAACGGCACTGGATACCAAGTTCAATCCGAGAGATTTTGCCAAGGTAAATCCAACAAAGAATGGAATGAAGTCAGTTGCTTCTGTAACAATTTGTTTCAACAAGATGGCAATACCGACACATGGGAGAAGAGCACCGACTGTAAAGAGGGCTTTCATCCAGTAACCATCCATAGGAAGGTATTGTTTCATCAAATCAACCATGTTTTCACCGTATTTGGTGATAATCATTGTTGGAAGGAAAGAGAAGAGGAAGTGAGAGATCCAAGGGTAAACCCAGTCAACTGCGTAGAGTTTTTTGAAGTTTCCTTCTTCAACGGCTTTCCAACCAATGTGTTGCCAAACCAAGTTCATAGTAGCGGTACCGTAGAAAAGAACTGTACCGATTGTCCCAACGGCTGCACCGATTGGAGCTGCAGCTGCGGCGATTCCAGCTTCATCTGTGATGTTATTAGCATGCACAAACAAGATAGCAAGAGGAACACCGATGTAAGAGATGGCACGCACATCGGCAGATACGGTACCACCAGGTGTTACCAAGGCGATATAAACGACTTGAAGGGCAACCCCGACCATAATACCGGTTGTCACATCTCCAAGAATTAAACCTGAAATCAACCCACCGATCAAAGGACGACCGAGTGTATAGTTCCCGATACTGGAACCTCCCATACCAGGCATTGAAGACAAGCTGGCGAAAATACCAAGCAAGATTGCTTGAATCCATGAAATTGTCATAACAAACGCTCCTTTTGTTTGTAAATATATTTACCTAACAGATAAGACTGTTAGTTTTAAAAACCAAATTTTGATTTGAAATCATCCCAATAACCGATGGAAACATCTGGCAACAATTGGAATTTCACCTTGTAGCCTGCTGCTTGAATGGCTTGGAAGGCTTCTGCTTCTTCCTGAGTGATGGATTGGTTATTTCCCAATTTCACAGCTCCAGGACGATCATTTGCAGGGCCAACAATGATTTCTTTAACATCACCTGGGACAAACCCTTGGTCGACCAAAATTTCCTTCATATCGATTGGATTTTTGGTGATCAAGAAGTAACGACTATCTGATTCTGTTACTTTTGCTGATTTTTCTTTAAAGGCTTCCTTTGTCCATACAAAGGTTTTCTTGTCTGATGCGCCTTTGTAAGCTTGGATCAAAACCTTGTTTGATGCTGCTGCATCGTTTACGGCAATCAAGCCATCACATGGTTTTTCCTTTGCCCAGCGTGTGACTGTTTGACCGTGAATCATGCGGTCATCAATCCGTACAAATGTTACTACCATAAGGTACCTCCCTATTAAATATCGTCATCATCTTCTTCAGCACTTGTGGCTGAAACTTCAAAAGGCTGTAGTGCAGATCGTGCTTCTGATAAGATGGTAGCTGACAAATCGTCTCCATCCAACACATCTTTCATCACAACTGCCGTCAAGGCCATGGTAAGGTTCATCCCACCAAGGATTAAGGCTCCATCGAGCTTTCCAGCTTCTTCTAGAACCGTGGCTGCAGTGGTTAATGGACTACCACCTACGATATCTGCCAAGACCAAAACAGAATCATCAGCTGTCAATCCTGAAATGCTCTCTCTGAAATCAACTGCGAAGTCATCAACTGATTTTCCTTCTTTGAGTCCAACTGCGATGACCTGATCCATCTTATCACCAGCAAACATGGCTAGTGATGTTTTTAGACCTTCTGCCAGTCCACCATGACTGACCAAAACGAGGTATTTCATTTTTCTACGCCTCCTTTATTTGACTCTATTGTAGATTATTTGAAAGCGTTTTTACATTGTCAAATGTCACATTCCTAATATGACATTTAGCAATAAAAAAATGACATCTGTCACTTGACAAAATGCCATCTTATTTTACTCTAAACTCCTACCTGTAGGCTACTTTCAATCTCCCTCTGAATTTGAGGCAAGCGGTTCTCAACATCTTGATCGCGCAAGGCATTGCCAATCAAGTAGTCTAGCTTTTCTAGCACCTCTTTTGAGACATTTTTCGGACTACTTTCAACAGCTTGTTCCATGATGCGGTTCAAGGTCTGATTGGTCAAGGAATTCGTCCCAAAATCATCTACCTGCAAAAGGTCTTTACTAGAGCGACTCTTGACTACCTGTGGCATGACAGAGATCCCTTGGGATTGGGCAAAGAGGGTTTGTTGAATTTCTGGATCCTCTGTTAAGAGTTGCATCAATTCCCAAGCCAACTTGGAATGAGAACTTCGAGCCGACATAGCAAAAGAAGTCGTCGTGACCAAGGTTGCCTTGGTCGATTTTGACTTAGCCGGCATCGGGATACAGGTCCAAGTGAAGTTTGAATATTTAGAAACGTGGTAGGGATAAGGTTTATAGGTCCGATATTGGGCCAAGGTCATAGGATAGAAAGCGACTTTCCCCTGGTCAAAATCTTTAGAGCTCACCTTGTAATTTTTATTTAGATCTTCCAATTTTTGCAGAAAAGTCAAAGACTCTTTCACTTCTGGAGCTGTCAACTTGAGCATGCCTCCTTGGAAAAGATGACCTCCATTTGCCGCCAAGGCTTCTTTCCAGGTGTATTCTGTGCTTCCAAATTGGTCCAATTGCCCATCTCCATTGGTATCTTTGGTTAGTTTCTTGCAAATCGTATAGAACTCTTCAAGGGTCCAGCCTTCTTTGGGAACCGCGATGCCTTCTTTATCCAAGAGATCTTTATTGACACACATCAAAATCGGATTGCTTTCATAAGGTAAGGCATAGGTTTGCCCCTGATAGACACCCGATTCAAAGGCAACGGGATAAAAGGCAGCTTGATCTTTTCGATCCATATAGCCGTTTAACTTTTCTAGCACCCCCCGCGCTGCTAATAAAGAAAGATCTTGCTCAGAGACCATAAACACATCCGGCGTCTTTCCCGAGACAATCTTTTCAGAGAGCCAGTCTGAATAATCTGACTGCGGAATCCCATTTTCATACTCTACACGGACGTGGGGATGGGATTTTTCAAATTTTTGAATCGCACGATCCAAGGCATGGGAACGTTGACTGGTCGGCACATCCCAGCTAGAACCTGCATAAACGCCGATATGGAGTACGGTCGGTTGCTGTTTCCACCAATAAAAACCCGCGCTCGCACAGAGCACAACAAGGAGACCAATCCCCCAACAAAGATGCTTTCGCTTCAATTTCATTCTGTATTTCCTTTAGAAAAATCACGTCTCGTCACTCCTGTTTGGACTGACCAGATCGCTAATTGCGTTCGATCTCGTAGGTTTAATTTCGCCAAAATCGTTGATAAGTAATTGCGCACGGTTCCTTCTGACAAGAAAAGTTTGGCCGCAATTTCTTTATTGGACTCCCCATAGCCGACTTCTTGGATAATGCGCCATTCCGTCGTGCTCAAATCCTTGACATTGTCCTCATCTACAGCAATAGAGAAGTTGGATTTAGCCATTTGTGAGAAAATTTGAAAGACTTTACTAGCGATATTCGGGTTGATCATGGCTCCGCCCTGATATACCACCTTAATCGCTTCATAGAGTTCCTCTGTCGAGGCTCCCTTCAAAAGATAACCTGAAGCACCATACTTGAGTGCACTATAGATAAATTCATCATCGTCAAAGGTCGTTAAAATAATAATTTTGATATCCGGATAGTGCTCTTTGACTTCTTTTGTCGCCAAAACTCCATCCATGCCTGGCATCCGAATATCCATTAAGATCAGGTCAGGATGTGTCTGTGGAATGCTCGACAAGACGTGATTCCCATCTTCCACTGTGGCCACCACTTCGATATCGGGGTGGGCTGACAAAATAATTTTCAGAGATTCTCGAATCAAGGCCTGGTCATCTGCCACCATTACTTTTATCACCATCTCTATCTCCCTTCTTTATATTTCGGTAAACTGACGCGCGTGAAAAATCCATCGCGACTTTCAAATTGAAGCTGTCCTCCTAGGATGGAAATGCGCTCCATCATCTGCTTGAGTCCATAGCCATAGGTCAAGGTTTCAAACCCAACCCCATTGTCCTGCAACTCGATCAGATAATCTTCTTCATTCTCAAAAAAATGAAGGATCATCCGGCTGGCATGACCGTGGCGAACCGCATTGGTCATAGACTCTTGGATCACACGAAAGATCGTATCTTCAATCATGACATCCATATCGACATCGACCCATTCATAGTGTAAATCGACCTGCAAGTTGGAAAGCGTCTGGTACTCGCGGATCATCTTTTCCAAAGCATCTTTGAGGGTTCGTCCCTCAAGGGCACCTGGACGGAGGCGATTGAGAGAGCCCCTCACATCCTGGATCCCTTCCCGGACAACTTCTGATACGCTTTTTACCTGCTCTTTTGCCCGATTGGGATCGATATCAATCAAGACCCCAACAGCATCTAAACCTGCCGAGATCCCTGTTAGCGCGTGTCCCAAGGTATCGTGAATCTCCCGAGCAATCCGTTTACGCTCCCGATCTTCTGCAATCTTCTCAGACAAGGCCATATAGTTGTTCAATTCCGTATTGACCTTCGAAACCATGGCCAGCTCTTCTTCCACTTCGTGGTTTTCCGCAAGAACATTCATAATATAGAACAAAAGTGAAATAATGAAGAGCACCATATTCAAGGCATAGAGGGAATTCTTCAAGAAAAAGGCCAGAATCCGAATGGAGGCAGGATAAAAATGAATATAGACATCAAGAGAAGGTATCGGAAAGAAAAGCGAAAAGACGTCTGAATTGGTCACAAGAAGCATCAAGAAACTCACTAGGATAAACGCAAACCAATACTTGCGGTCTCGCTTGGTATTCAACTCTTTGGAACCATAGAAGATATCCGCAAAAACCAATAGAATAAGCCCGTTATAAGCTACATTTTGGACCCACATCAAGAGCAACATCAGGAGGATCTCCAGAATGTTCCACTTATCAAAAATGGACCATCGACTCGTTTGAGACCGGTAACGACTCATGGAGATCAAGGCAATCCCAGCAAATAAGAGCGCAGACAACCAAAAAGTTGTAGAGGGCGCAAAAGGAATACGCTCTAAGCGTTCTACTAATAGAGAAGCTTGCCGTTGGGCAATGATATAGTTGGTTGCTTGAAGATAGATGATACTGTTGAGCATCACAGCGATAAAATTCACGACCATCAGGATGGCCAAACTGTATCTCACACCTCTAAATTTTCTCATTACTGCCACCCATTCACATCAAAGTGATCGATGTTTTCCTTTGTCATCATTTGAACCGGAATGGTTACTTCTTTTTTGTAGCTCTTCCCATCAGCCATATCTTGGATGACCTCCATCACGCGATCTCCCATCTTCAAAGGAGACTGGGCAACGGTTCCTACAACATCATCTGTCGAGTGCAGCAAGGCTTTCATATCTGGTGAGCCATCAATCCCATAGATCGCAATGGGATGGGTGATCCCTTGCTCCTTGATCGCTGCTAAAGCTCCTATAGCTGAACGGTCATTCAAGGAGACTAGAGTATCGACATTCCCCCCTGACTGCAAGAACTTACGGACAGCTGGCATAGCGATCTCCGTCTGACCCTTGGTTTCTAGTTCCGAGATAATCTCATATGACCCATGTCCTTTGATGGTATCCTTAAATCCCTGAATCCGCGTATCTGCTGAAACAGTCCCCTTATGCTCTAAGAGCAAAATACGAGCATTTGAGGAGCGTTTCATCAGCTCTTTCGCAATCAAGACTCCTGCCTGGTAGTTGTCAGAGACAATGCTGGCATCCGGCTTAAAATGCTTGAGCTGGGTATCAACTGCAATGATCTTAATTCCTTGTTTTCTAGCTTTTTTAAGAGCTCTTAAAATGGGCTGACTATCCCCTTTAACCGGATTAATCACAATCACATTTACCTTTTGAGCGCAAAAATCATCGATCTGCTGGCTCTGCCTTTTTTCATCCAATTCTGGATCTCGGACAGATACAAGAGCTCCTTTTTCATCAGCAATTCGACTAATTTCCGAATGAATACTTTTATAGAACTCATTGTTCATGGTCATATAGGTGACACCGATCTTGGTCTGATCCTTGATGCTACTGGTTTGACAAACGGCATAGATCCACAAGAGGATGCAGGCCACTGGAATCACCAGTAAAACCCGTTTTATCAGCCATTTCAACCGTTCTTTTCTTTCTTCTTTCCCCTTCAAACTCCGTTCCTTTTCTGAAAATTTTGAATATATATTACTTTATTTTACTACTTTTTCAAGATAAATGCTGGCTTTTATTGTACAGATGCATATTTTTGATTTATTTTTAAAAGAGTAATTCCCGAATGAAACCCCTACCAAGTATCAAAAAAGCTGGTCTATAAACGAACCAGCTTTCTTTTTTATTTCTAAAAAGGAAGATCTTCCTCTTCTAAGATGATATCAGCTAAATCTCCCGTTCCACCATTTTCACGCATCGCTCGCTGAGCGCGGCTCTCTAGCAACTGAAAACTTTGGCAGAGGACCTCTGTCACATACTGCATGACCCCATTTTTCTCGTAGCGGCGCGTCCGAATCTCTCCATCCAAAGAGATCAGGCTCCCTTTGCTGGCATAACTAGCCATGGTTTCAGCTAATTTCCCCCAGACAACGACATTGACAAAATCAGTCTCTCGCTCCCCGTTTTGGTCCTTGTAGCGACGATTGACCGCAACGGTCACTCGGGCAACGGATTTGTCTGTGCTGGTTTTATGCAATTCTGGAGCCGCTACTAGGCGACCGATTAAAATAACTTTATTATACATCATTTACCTCCTATCTATTTATTCGAAAAAATTTTAAAAAATGGAGGTGACAAACCAAAATCAAAAAAATCTAGGATCCAAAACATCCTAGATTCTTCTCTTTATTCGTGCCAGTGACGAGCAGGATCAAAAGGTGTCCCTGCTACTTCTGCGTCATCTAATTCTATAATGCCTCGTTTTTGAGGAGCATTTGGCAAGTGCAATTCGCGCGGACTGCACATCATACCATAACTTTTTTCTCCACGAAGAGCCCCTGGGAAAATCAAGCTACCATCCGGCATCATGGCACCTGGAAGAGCGACAATGGTCTTGAGACCCACTCGCGCATTTGGAGCTCCTGCTACGATCTGAACTGTCTTGTCTGGTCCAACTGCTACTTGGCAGATATTCAAGTGGTCACTATCTGGATGGGCCACCATTTCAAGGATTTCTCCCACCACAAATTTTGGTTCCCGATCGTTGACCAAACGTTCTGCGAAGCCTTCTCTTTCCAATTCTTGGTTCAAACGATCTACTTGCTCATCTGTCAAAAAGACTTGGCCCTTGCCTTCGATGGCGAAGAAAGATGAGGCGTCAAAGATATTCCAGGCAACGGTTTCTTGCTTGTCCTCACGGTAAACGCGAGCCACTTTTCCTTTTCTCTCCACCGCTAGCTTTGCTTCCCCACTATTTTTCAGGGTCAGCATCAATACATCGCCGACTTGTTCTTTGTTGTATGTTACAATCATGATTTTCTCCTATTTTAATCCTGCTAAGAATGCTGTAATCTGCGCCTTGGTTTTCCGATCCCGATTGACAAACCGACCGATTTCCTTATCCTTTTCCAGAACCACCAAACTAGGGATCCCATAAACATCCCAGACTTTCGCCAGATCCAGATAGGCATCTCGGTCAATCAAGATAAAGGTAAATTCGGGATTTTCAGCCTCAATCTCCGGCAAAAAAGGCTTGAGATAACGGCAATCCCCACACCAGTCGGCTGAAAAGACAAAGACTTTCTTGCCCTCTTGCTCTACATAAGAAGCAATTTTTTCTAGAGAATTTGGTGTAATCATAGTTTTTCCTCTTCGTAATGCAAGAGACCATCCTCATAGACAAAGCGGTAATGGCGCTCATCTTCAAAAATGACACCACCTACTAAGCGCTCTTCACTAGACTCGTAGAGTTCCACATACAGAGTCGCAATCGTCCCCATGGCTTCCATTTGCTCCCGTACTTCTGCTACCAATTCTTCTTGGGTACGGAGACGCTTTTGATCTTTGGCAATTTTATAAACACCGGCCGCAAGGACTCCTGCACTTGCTACAGCCAGACTAGACAAAATAATTTTTTTAGCTTTCATAGTGCCTATTGTAACACAAAATAAGCAGAGGGACAACGGTCTAAGCTGGATCTCTCCCTCTGCTTTTTGGGACTGATTTCCATAATAACGCTACCATCCTTGTAGAAAAAGTGATAAAATAGCATCAGAAAGAAGGTAACCT
This sequence comes from Streptococcus caecimuris, assembly GCF_943193075.1. Classification (NCBI taxonomy): domain Bacteria; kingdom Bacillati; phylum Bacillota; class Bacilli; order Lactobacillales; family Streptococcaceae; genus Streptococcus; species Streptococcus caecimuris. Next base: position 16,075 of record NZ_CALPCT010000013.1, read on the forward strand.
ATGACTGATTTATTTTCTAAAATCAAAGAAGTAACTGAAATCCCTGCCATCTCAGGTCACGAAGCTCCTGTACGGGATTATTTGCGCCAACAATTGACCCCTCATGTGGACGAAATCGTGACAGATGGTCTCGGTGGGATCTTTGGGGTCAAACACTCAACGGCTGCCGATGCTCCTCGTATCTTAGTAGCTGCTCACATGGATGAAGTTGGTTTTATGATCAGCGAAATCAAAGCTGATGGGACTTTCCGTGTTGTCCCAATCGGAGGTTGGAACCCGATGGTCGTCAGCAGCCAACGCTTCAAACTCTTTACACGTGACGGACGTGAATACCCTGCTATTTCAGGATCTGTTCCTCCACATTTGACACGTGGTACAGGTGGGCCAACCGTACCTGCCATTAGCGACATCGTCTTTGATGCAGGCTTTAGTTCTAAAGCTGAAGCTGAGAGCTATGGCATCCGTCCTGGAGATACCTTGGTCCCAGATAGCTCTGCAATTCTCACTGCTAATGGTAAAAACGTCATTTCTAAAGCATGGGATAACCGCTACGGCGTCTTGATGGTCAGCGAATTGGCCAAGAGCCTTTCTGGCCAAGCCTTAAACAATGAACTGTATGTAGGGGCCAACGTTCAAGAAGAAGTGGGACTTCGTGGAGCCCACACTTCAACCACTAAATTTGATCCTGAAATCTTCCTTGCTGTAGACTGTTCGCCAGCAGCTGATGTCTTTGGAGACCAAGGTGCGATTGGGGAAGGAACACTGCTTCGTTTCTATGATCCAGGTCACATCATGCTACCAAATATGAAGGATTTCTTGCTCACTACTGCTGAAGAAGCGGGCATCAAATTCCAATACTATTGTGCCAAAGGTGGTACCGATGCAGGTGCAGCACACTTGAAGAACGGCGGAGTCCCATCAACAACTATTGGTGTCTGTGCACGTTACATACACTCTCACCAAACCCTCTATGCCATGGATGATTTCTTGCAAGCGCAAGCCTTCTTACAAGCATTGGTTAAGAAATTGGATCGCTCTACAGTTGATTTGATCAAACACTATTAAGCAACATCTATCACGAGTCCCCGTAAGGGACTTTCAGATCGAGGATAAAATCCTCTTAAAAACTTTCCTTAGGTGAGTACGGACGTCTGTGAACTTCTCCGAAGTTCCAAGACTAATTATTGAGCCTGAGGTCTCAATAATTCCGAGTGCCTGAAACTGAGTCGTTTCAGGCACTTTTCTCACAGCGGAAAGTTTAAGTGCACCCTGCTATGACCTTAATAGACTACCTCATTTTATTTGTTTAGCATCACTTAGGTCATTTTATGTAAAAAATATGCCTGAACAATCAAATTCTATGATGTCTAACCTCATCTTAGGAAAGTATCTTAGAATATTTTATCTTCCATCTGTTTTCTGATATAATATGAAAGAATGAAATGGTAGGAAACTGAACACTCATCCTTGGATTCGTGTGGCAGACCCTTCCCTTATATACAGGAGTTTTACATGAAAAAACAAGCTTTTAGTTCTGAAAAGTATTTGAACTTGCAACGTGACCACATTATTGAGAGGATCAACCAATTCGATGGCAAGCTCTACCTTGAATTTGGTGGTAAGATGTTAGAAGACTTCCACGCTGCTCGTGTCCTCCCTGGATACGAACCAGACAATAAGATCAAGCTGCTCCAAGAATTGCGCGACCAGGTTGAAATTGTCATTGCCATCAACGCCAACAACATTGAGCACTCAAAAGCCCGTGGGGATCTAGGAATTTCTTATGACCAAGAAGTGCTACGCTTGATCGACAAATTCAATGAATTGGGGATCTTTGTAGGCTCTGTCGTCATCACCCAATATGCTGGACAAGCTGCAGCAGATGCCTTTCGCAAACAACTAGACAAGAGCGGGATCGCCTCTTATCTCCACTATCCGATCAAGGGCTATCCGACCGATATGGACCACATCATCTCTCCTGAAGGGATGGGGAAAAATGACTACATCAAAACTAGCCGCAATTTGGTCGTTGTGACAGCTCCTGGACCTGGTTCTGGTAAGCTGGCAACGTGTATGTCCAATATGTACCATGACCAATTAAATGGGATCAAATCAGGTTATGCCAAGTTTGAAACCTTCCCAGTATGGAATCTTCCTTTGCACCACCCAGTTAACTTGGCTTATGAAGCAGCGACTGCAGATCTAGACGATGTCAATATGATCGATCCCTTCCACCTCCAAACCTATGGAGAAACAACGGTCAACTACAACCGCGATATCGAAATCTTCCCTGTCTTGAAGCGCATGTTGGAACGCATCTTAGGAACCTCCCCTTACGCTTCTCCAACAGACATGGGCGTCAACATGGTTGGCTTTGCCATTGTGGACAATGACGCTGCGATTGAAGCTTCCCAACAAGAAATCATCCGTCGCTATTACCAAACCATCTTGGATGTCAAAGCTGAACGTGTCGGTGAAGGAGCCGTCAAGAAGATTGAGCTCTTGATGAATGATTTGGGCATTACTCCAAATGATCGGAAAGTGACCGTGCTTGCCCGCCAAAAAGAAGAAGAAACAGGTGAGCCAGCCTTGGCCCTTGAATTGCCAAACGGCGAGATGGTAACCGGAAAAACCTCTGATCTCTTTGGCCCAACCGCAGCCCTCCTGATCAATGCGATCAAGAAATTGGCGCATATTGATAAAGAAACCAAATTAATCGAGCCAGAATACGTCCAACCTATCCAAGGCTTGAAGATCAATCATTTGGGTAGCCGTAACCCTCGTCTTCACTCAAACGAGATCCTCATTGCCCTAGCCATTACAGCTATGACCAATGAAGACGCTAAGCTTGCTATGCAAGAATTAGGCAAGTTGAAAGGCAGTGAAGCCCACTCAACCGTGATGCTGACAGACGAAGACAAGAATGTCCTTCGCAAGCTCGGTATCAACGTCACTATGGACCCTGTCTACCAATACGATCGCTTGTATCGTAAATAAACTCAGACAAACAAAAACAATCCCTCGAATAGGGATTGTTTTTTTTATGATGCAAAGAAGAGAGACTATTTGACAGCATCCCATAATTGGCGAATAGGCTTTCTTTGAACAGGGTCCACAAAATGAGGAGCAATTTCATTCAAAGATTCTAGAACAAAGGCACGTTCTGCCACATAAGGATGCGGCAAGATCAAGTTTGGACTGTAACAAATGGTGTCATCCATATAGAGCAGATCTAGATCGATCACACGTGGCCCCCACTTGACCTCACGAACACGCCCCATTTCCAGCTCAATGGCAAGTAAGGTCTCTAATAAATCCTCTGGGGTCATCCAAGTTTCAACCTCTGCCACTTGATTCAAAAAGGTGTCCTGCTCCACTCCTCCCCAAGGTTCTGTTTCAATCCTTGTGGATGTCTGAAGAAGGCGAATACCTCGATCCTTGATTTTTTCTAGCGCCGTCTCTAGTTGCAGTTGTTTATCTCCCATATTGGTGCCAAGCCCAATAAAGGCCCGTTTTTTCTCCCGTTCGATTGTCACCGAACAAGTCTCTAATGGCAAGGGAACAGGAGCCCAAGGTTTTTTCAACTCCAGACGAACTTTTTCTACAAAGGCATAGCTTTCGAAAATCTTTTGAACCAATTGAAAGGCCACTGTTTCAATCAGATCGATCTTTTCTGCCTGCATCCACTCGGTCAACTGTTCCGCCAAGATCCCATAATGGATCGAAGCTTCCAAATCACCTGTGCGGGCAGCACGGGTCATCTCATAATCTACCCATATGTCTAGGACAAAACGTTGTCCTAATTCTTTTTCTGCTGGAAAAACACCGTGATAGGCGTATACCTCTAAGTCCTTGATCCGTAATTGATCCACTCTCTTCACCTCTTATAGCCAGCCATTAGTGGCCCATGAGTTTATAGGCTTCATTTTTTAAGTCTTTATCTGTCGCAAGCAGTCCACGCGCAGCAGTTGTCACTGTAGCGGTCCCAGGTTTACGGACACCACGCATATTCATACACATATGCTCTGCTTCTACCCAGACAAGTGCTCCTTGTGCTCCAAGATATTCCATCAAGGCATCTGCGATTTCTACCGTCAAACGTTCCTGAATCTGTGGTTTTTTAGCGTATACTTCGACCGTACGAGCCAGTTTTGAAAGCCCAGCCACACGGCCATTTGGAATGTAGGCAATGTGCACTTTTCCATAAAATGGTAAAAAGTGATGCTCACACATGGAATGGAAGAAGATATCCTTCTCGACCACCATATTGTTATCAATGATTTCAAATGATTTAGACAGGTGCTCTTCTGCTGTCTGCCCTAATCCTGCAAAGATTTCTTGGTACATCTTGGCAATGCGGGTCGGCGTTTCCTGAAGTCCCTCACGGTTCTCATCTTCACCGACTGCCTCGATGATCATTTTCACTGCTTCTTCAATTTTCTTTGTATCCATATCATCTCCTAGTTGGATTTTTCTGTTTTTAATAAATAAGGTCGTACCTGGCTAAGGAAGTAGAGCGATCCCGTTACAATGAGGAGCTCATCGCCTTCAGCTTGCCAGTTTTGTAGAAACTCTTGCCAGTTGACTTCCTCAAGCTGATGCTTTTTCGCAGCAGCTCTTATCTCTTCTTGAGAATAGGCTCTTGGATCTTCAAAGGTTGTGAGGATCAAGCGACTATTTTCCAGTTCCTGCCACTGAATGAGCATCTCTTCTAAAGCTTTGGTCCGGATGCAGGTAAAAAGAATGGTCTTTTTTTGACTTGGGAAAAGTTCCCGAAGACTTGCGATTAAAGGCGCAACGGCGTGGGGGTTATGGGCCCCATCTAGCACGATCATGGGATTTTGCGAGACCACTTCCATCCGGCCAGGCCAGACGACTTGATGCAAGGCCTCATCCACTAACTCTCTTGACAAGAGTTCACGCCCTTCTCTTTCAAAAAGTACATCACAGATGCTGATCGCAAGAGCTGCATTTCTGGCCTGGTGATGACCTAAGAGCGCTACTTGATAGGAGGCTGTTTCTCTTTTGGAACTGTGATAAAAAAAGGATTGGCCCGATAGACAAGAGGCTTCTAGCTCAACTTGGTAATCTCTGTCATAGGCTGTTATCGGTGCCTGCTTCTGAATCGCAATGCCTTCAATGACTTGGCTGGCTTCTGCTTCTAATTTCCCTAGAACCAGAGGAATTCCTGGCTTAATGATACCAGCCTTTTCACGGGCGATGGAAGCCAGATCTGGCCCAAGAAGGGCGACATGATCCAAGCCAATCGAAGTGATTGCGGTCAGAACGGGCTGGCAGACATTGGTACTATCTAGTCGTCCCCCCATACCGACTTCCATAATCACATAATCCAGCTCCTCATGAGCAAAATAATCATAGGCGATGGCCGTCATCACTTCAAATTCAGTCAACCCTTGAAAGATAGCCCTTGATTCTTCAGCTTCCAGGAGCTGCTGGTAACTATCCAGGTAGGTTTGCAGGTCTTGATCCGAAATGGCTTCGCCATTAATGGTGATTTGGTCATTGTAATGGATCAGATAAGGAGAGGTAAAGACTCCAACCCGTAAACCTGCCTGCCTCAAGAGTTGGGACAAGGTAGCAATGGTAGAGCCTTTGCCATTGGTCCCCGCAACATGAATGACCCGACAGTCTAGGTGAGGATTTCCTCTCAAAGCCAAGAGAGCTTCCATGCGCTCCAAGCCGAAATGTGGATCTTGGGAACGATAGGCTTCTAGCCAACGAAGATCCAACTGATGTTCTTTTGTCTTCATTTACTTGTATTGTTTTAAATTGGTATCTGCTGCCTCTTGGGCTTGGAAAATGGCTTGCCCCAGACTGGCTGCCATCTTGTGAAGGGGAATATCATGCACCCGCACTACTTCGACTCCTTGACTGGCTGCAATACTGGTCAAATGGCTCGAAGCCAGGTCCCGATTCCAAAAACCAGTCTCCGTTGCAGGATCTGTCTCAAATCCAGCTTCCTCAATAATATTGACCACAAATCGTTTGCGGGAGACCCCTAGAAAGATCGGATACCCCTTTTGGTGAATCGTCCCGAGTTCTTGTAATAAGAGTAAGTTCTCACGCTTGGTCAAACCAAAACCAATCCCAGGATCCAGCATGATACGATCCATCTGGACACCGGCTGCTTTCGCTACCGCAAGCGAGCGGTCAAAGAAGGTCCACATCAAGTCTTGAATCGGTTCTTGAGCCATCTGTTGAAGCTCTTGCTCTGAAAAGACTGGTTCGAAACCAAAACGTGGAAAGATAGTGGAACTTGGATGATGCGGTCTTGCCATCACTGGATTAAACATGAGAACTGCGCTCGCTTCATGCTCCGCGACGACAGCAGCCATCTTAGGATCTCCAAGAAAACCCGTAATATCGTTGACAATATCAGCCCCAGCTTCGAGCGCCGCCGCCGCCACCTGGGACTTCCAGGTATCCACTGAGATCAAGACATCACTTTCTTTCCGAATGGCTTTAATTACTGGAACCACGCGGTCAATCTCTTCTTGGATCTCTACATAATGACTACCTGGTCTTGTTGATTCTCCTCCGATATCGAGGATCTGAGCTCCTTCTTGGATCAGTTTTCTCGCCTGCTGCAAGGCTGCATCCACACTCGTATACTTACCGCCATCAGAAAATGAATCCGGAGTGACATTTAAGATCCCACAAAGAAGGGTCCCTTGGCCACTCAGCCATTTATTATCAATCATTTTCGTTCTCCTTTGATTCCCTTCCTACAGCATGATTGCGAACAAAAGAGGCTAGAACAAGTGTTCTAAACCTCTGAGTCTACTCTCCATACGGATTTCTGACCTTCTGTAGGATGGTTCTGCATCAACACTCATTGGTACCTACCATTTTATCATAATTTATCATGGAAGAAAACTCTCCATACTGGCAATAAACAAAGGAGTATGACCACCGGATAATAATAAGCCAGCGCATTCAAGGTCATGTGAAGGCAAATGCTATACTCGATCCGCTTGTAGCGATAAGCCACCCAAGTTAAGATCAAGGACATACCTCCGTAAGCTACCCATTCCCCTAGGGTACTCGGTCCATGCAAGTAAGTAAAAAAGAGAGCACCGGCTAGATAACCAATTGGTTCTGCCCCTCGAAAGATCAAACGAGGGATAATGGCCCGACAGAGCAGCTCTTCTAGAATCGGAGCAACAAGGATCACGACCATTCCCATAGCAAGAAAAGGAGCATGAGATTGCAGTTCATTCAGAGCCGCTTGGTTTGCCGTCGTACCACCTACCTCTTGTTTCAACAAGGGATAGGCGAGCAGGTTATTAGCCATCAATAAGAGAAGAAAAAGAAAATTTCTCCCCAAAGCCGGCCAGGTAATGACCCGAACATCTAAGTTCTCCAGAGGGCTCATCTTGATGACCTTATAAAAAACAAAGAACACCGCCACTGTCACCAAGAGAGTGAGGATAGTGACCCACCTTGCAGGCATTCCTTCTTGAAGGGAATAAACCATGGTGATGAGGGGGAATTGCGAGAGAAAGAATAAGGGCACAAAAAGCAGGAGCCAGAGGGCATTCTGACATAATGGGTGCTTTCGAACAAAAGACTGCATATTTTTCAATGGACAACCTCTTTCTTGTATAAAATAAGAAGACTGGGGCTTTCGCCTCCAGCCTTCTCACTTTATTTCAGTTTACTGATTTTTGAAACGTTCAACGTCACGCGCAATCACCAACTCTTCATCCGTTGGAATCACCAATACCTTCACACGGGAATCATCTGTGGAAATATCTCCAACAACTCCAAAGACATTCTTTTCAGGGTCGACCTTGCAGCCAAACCAGCTGATTCCATTGATAATAGAAGAACGAACGTTTACTGCATTTTCACCGATTCCTGCTGTAAAGATGATGGCATCTGCACCATTCAAGACAGCCAAGTATTGACCGATGTATTTTTGCAAACGATCGATAAAGATATCGTAAGCCAATTTAGCTTTTTCATCTCCATTGTGCATCGCTGTATGGATATCCCGCATGTCACTAGAAGATCCAGAAACACCCAGAAGACCTGATTCACGATTGAGGATACGGCTGATATCTTCAGGTTTATTGAAATCCTCTGTATGTTCCATCAAGTAAGGAATAATCGCTGGATCGAGATCCCCTGTACGGGTTCCCATCATGACTCCACCTAGAGGGGTGAAGCCCATTGAGGTATCGACAGAGATTCCCTTGTCAACCGCTGTAACAGATACACCATTGCCAACGTGGCAGGTGATCAATTTCAATTCTTCTAATGGTTTTCCAAGAAGTTTAGCAGCTTCACCAGCTACATACTGATGACTGGTTCCATGAGCACCGTACTTACGGACCTTATTTTCTGTGTAATATTTAGTTGGAAGAGGGTAACGATAAGCTTTTTCCGGCATGGTTGTATGGAAAGAAGTATCAAATACCACAACACTGGTAATATTTGGACAAATCTCTCTAAAGGCGCGAATTCCAGCTGCATTTGCAGGATTATGAAGAGGTGCTAACAAAGACAATTCTTCTACTTTTCGAAGGACTTCGTCATCTACCAAGGCAGAATCCTTGAAGTATTCTCCACCAGCAACGACGCGGTGGCCCACACCTGTAATCTCATCGTAGGATTTGATAATATCAAAGCGAATCAAATCATCCAACAAAATTTTTACAGCTTGTGTATGGTCCTGGATATCTAATACTTGTTTTTCAGAGCGTCCATCAAATTTAACAGTTGAAATAGAATCCTTCAAACCGATCCGTTCAATCAACCCTTTTGCAAGAACAGTTTCCTCTGGCATTTGGTACAATTGCCATTTTAAACTAGAGCTTCCTGCATTAATAGAAATTGTTTTCGACATATATTCACCTCATTAAGCGTTTTCACTTCCTCTATTATATCAGATCTTTGATCAAATTTCACTATCCTTTAACCAGTTTTGGAAACTTTCCGTGAAGTGAACCACCTGGTCTTGATCCTGAAGATCGGTAAACGGATAGACAAAGGGCTGGACAGACTCTTCTTCTTGTTTTCGTAGGACGAAAATCGTCTTAGCATAGGCGGGATTTGAAAAAAGAGATTCTGGCAAGGTCAGCATAGCAAGGATTTGAGCCTTGTCTGTTAGCCAAGCTTTCAACAGATCACTCTGAGGGCTCGTCAAGAGGTTATTTGGAGCTAAAAAGATGGCAACTCCTTGAGGTTTCAGGTATTTCAGAGCCTGTTCCATCATAAGGTGATGAGCATAGGTATGGCCTTCGGAGCTCGCCACCTGATAGCGCTGTGCAATCGCATCATCTGGATAATAGCCAATCGGTAAGTCGCTAACGATCAAGTCACTTTCTTTCAACACTTGTGGACGAACCGCGTCGCCTTGTGCAAAGACAACGCTAGACTCCATCACATCTGCGATACTAGCAGATAGATCAATCAAGAGATCATCTACTTCCAATCCTAAGTAATCAATCGTGAGACGGCTATTGTTGACAATAGTCTCAGCGAGATTTCCGGTTCCACTTCCCACTTCTAAGACATCCAGTTGGTCGCTTTTAGCCAACTGATCGATCAAAAATGTAATGATAAAACCAATCGCATCTGGTGTGAACTGGTGATTCGCTTGTAAAGGCTCTGTCTGAGCAGCTTTCATAAAAAGGAATTGGTAGGCTCTGCGCCATTCTTCCTTACTTAAATCTAGTTCTTTTAATTTTTTGCTATTGTTTTTAACAATGTCTAAATCCGTCTTGCCATCCAAATACATGGCATTTTGTTCAATCAAGGCGTCATAAAAGTTGGTCGACAATTCATTTTGAATACTTTGAGTGTTTTCTAATAGATAGGTATAGGCTTGTTCAATTTTTTCGAAATTCATGATTTCCTCCGCACCCTATCATACCAAAAATTAGTCTTTTTCGCTATTTTCTGATGATTCCTTGGTCTCGTTTGGCGTCTCTTCAGAAGGAGTTTCGGTCTCTGCCTTCTCCTTATCTTTCTGTGTCTTCTTCTTTTCTTTTTGACTCTTCTTGCTTTCTTTTTCTTCCCTTACAGGAAGGACAAACTCATAGCTTTCGCCATCCATCTCAGCTTGGGCATGAAGAAAACCAGTATCCTGCCTTAGCTGAACAACTCCAGACTTTAAATGAATCTCTGATGTCTTCTCATCACTCTTTCTCTTTTCAAGAACCAATTGTACCAAAGCATAGGCCCGTAGACGATCTTGACTCGTCTTTAAGATCCGTCTCTCCGCAACCTGACGGTGCAGGTAAAACTGAAGCAAGAGACTAAAAATCGCTGCCATCAAGAGAGCGTAAAGCAAGACACCAGCTTTAACTTTTTTCATTTTGCATCGCTGGTACCACATGATAGACATACTCCCTTTCTAGACCTTCTTCAAAATTCAACCGCAGATGAAGCAACTCTCCCTCTTGCCAAATTTGGCTAGAGCGAACCCCTGAAATCATAGGCTGATAGCCCCTGCCCTTATCATCTGTTTTTCGGATATCATCTCCTTTAGATTGGCCAATGGCAATTGGTTTTTGATCCTGGACCAAGTAGATATGGTTGTCTGCCACTTTTTCAAAATGACTCCGGTCCAATTCCACCTGCAATTGTTGCTGAAAAAGTATCCATTCTTCCTGCTTTTGATGCGCCTGGTAGTCCAATTCAGTATGCAGGAGCTTGGTCAAGCCTTGAAAGACCAACACTCCCCCACTAAGCACTAAGAGAGCGACCAAGGCTTCGAGCAAGGTAAAGGCCTTGACCTTTCCGTTATTCCACATGCAGCACCACCTTTCCTTGATAATAGACTGTGAGTTGATCGGCATCTTTTTCGACTTGAACCTGAATACCATTGGCCTCCAGATGATTTTGCCCTGTCTGAAGCGCCATTTGAGCGACAGATAAGACCTCTACCTCTTTGAAATCCGCTAGTCGCTCCTTGCGCGAACGCCGGATCTCCCCTAACAATAAGGTCGTAATCATGGCAAATAAACCCAAGGCTACCAAAGATTCTATGAGAATACTAGCGGGAACGGATGCTTTTTTTAATTTTCCCATTTCCAAGCGACAGTTGATAGGTCACCACTCCTCTCTGTGTCTGAAAGTGAACATTGGCCAGAGATGAATTGCCACCTGCTCGGTCCAATCGAATAGTTTTAGGATCTTGCAAAATGACAGAATCAGGAATCTCCACTGTCTGGTAGGGCGTTTGAATCTTCCTTGCAGTCACTTCAACATCCAATTCCGTTTGCCTTGCCAGTGCTATCTTCTGACTTTCTTGATAGAGGTGTTCAAACTCTGCAAAAAATACTTTTTCTTCCACCTGCTGAAAGCTCGTCCTGATCGATCCCGATAAGCCCAGATAGATAAAACTGACGATCATCAAGGTCAAAAGGGTCTCCACCAAGGTGAAGGCCTTAATCTGCAACCGCACGAGTTTCTCCACTATTTTTCGCATAATAGGCACGATAAGATTCTGCTTGTTTGTTGGTAATATTTCCATCAGCAATTAGCTTTGATAGAGTGGCTTGGTCATTGGTATGATTGAGCTCGTACAATTCAGCCTGACTTTCGACTACCTTCACAACCGCTGCATTTCCTGTCTCTTTCACGGAGTCTTTTTGCTTGGTCAAATTCGGCACAAAGAGCAATAAGAGCACACTGATGATCAATAAGACCACCAACATTTCAATCAGCGTAAAGGCTTTAACCTTATAGGTTTTTAATGTTTTCATAAATGAACCTCCATATTTTGATAAATCGGCAGCAACATGGCTGCATAGAGTAAGACAATCACAAGAGCCACAAAGACAAACACCAAGGGTTGTATCACATTCATGGCCTTGTGAACCCGACGAAAGAAATCTTCCCATGTTTTTTCAGCGTAGATCTCTAGTTCACTTCCGAGCTTTGATTTGACTTCACCATATTCAATCATAAGGGGCAATTCTTTTTTGAAAAAAGGATACCCCCTGACCGTCTCTGAAAAGGATTGCCCACGGTCTAAAGAGAGAGCTAAGTCCCTTCCAATCTCTTGAAAAAGCTGGGATTTTTGGTCCTGCATCATGGAAAAAATCTGAGACAGCTCCAATCCTTGCCCAATCAGATTGCCCCATTCTCTGGCATAATAGGCTGTCAAATAAGCTTGAATCATGCCTTTCCCGAAAGGCAGATGAGACAAGGTTCTAAAAACCTTGATCTTTCCTGACTGGCGGTAATAGAGAAAGCCGAGTAAGAAGAAGGTCACCAGTCCCACTCCTAAGGCCAAAAAGAGTTGGGGGAAGGAACTGATCAATTGCGTCCCAATATTTTGAGCATCCATTTGAGGAAGCAAATAATTGCGCAATCCTAGCATAATCAGAACTAAAAACCCAAGCAAGATAAGAGGATAGGTGCTCACCTCAATCAGCTTTTTCTTGACCTTGCGCATGTTTTCTAGGTAAGCACTGATTTTCTCCAAGCTCAATGCAAGATTGCCATGGAGCTCAGCGAGAGACAGCTGTGTCGTGACCGCATCTGAAAAACCGATCCCTGCCATCATCTCTGAAAAACTCCGCCCCCGCGAGAGATCCTCTCGCATCTGGGAAACCAAACGACTCTCCACTAGGTGAGAGCGATCCAGAAAATCGACAATCTCAGATAGGTGAAAACCACTTGAATAAAGATTCAAAAACAATTCGATGATTTGCTTTTGTTTAGCGGTAGATAATTTTTTCGGCTTGGGCCTGAGCCAGCTGGATATATCCCGATTGAGCCAAGAGATCCATTTGTTGGTTCCAGCGGCTGGCTGAGTGCTCTTGGTAGTTTTCCGTCGCAAAATCGACCACACCTCCTCCTGCAATTAATCGTTGGTAGCAAATACCTTGTAAAACAATCTTAAGCTCTTCCTCACTCACTCCAAGTTCTAAGAGCCTCTCATAAACACCCCGAACGCTTTTCGCATGAATAGTAGAGAAGACGGTGACTCCTGTCAAACTAGCTCGTACGACCGCACGAGCTGTTTCCCTATCTCGGATCTCTCCAATAATGAGAAGGTCCGGCCGATGGCGTAAGGAGAGTTTGATCAGGTTGTCATAGGTCATGCCGATCTGGTCATTCAGCTGAAGTTGAAGCATATTGTCCTGCTTGATCTCGACAGGGTCTTCAATAGACATGACTTGCTGGTCCGCAAAGCGCTCTTGCGCCAACGCATGCATGAGAGTGGTCTTTCCCGAACCAACAGGACCTGCAAAGAGATAGAGGCCACGACCAGCCAATTTCTTCTTCAAGTCCGGCAACTGATCAAACCAAAACCGCAATTCACGTTCCTCATCATGCAAGAGCCGAATGACCAAGCTTTCATAACCACGATAATCCCCCACCGTCGACAAGCGAATCGAGACCACTCCATTCTCCAAAGGGTAATCACACGACCCCAGCTGGCTGCGCCTTTTTTCTCCCACATTCATCCCTGCCACGAACTTAAAGTGGCTGATAATAGCCGTCATGTCCTCAAAAGGGAAGGACTGCACAAAGCGCCTATCGTCTCCCACTCTCATAAAAACCTGGTACTCCTCCTTCCGAGGAATGAAGTAAAGATCCTGAGCTTCTTCCTTTTTCCCCATGCGGATCAATTTTTTTGCAATTTCTTGAACCATAGTTCCTCCTCTCACTTATACTATTCGAAAAAGAAGACAAAAAAAGAAGACTTTCTAGATCGCTCTAAAAAATCTTCCGAATGTCTCTTATGACAGGGTTGTCCCCTTTTTTGAATCGAGTGTATATTGACAAGAACGGTGTTTGCGACTGCCTCTTTCCTTTTCGTAGCCTGGGCGGAACTTGCTTTTAGGGATCTTGTGCTCGTCTTCTAGAAGGACAATCGAATGGAAAAACTGCACATCTTCACTGCAGTCCTCACACCACTCTTGCTCCTTGGTATCCCAAAAGATCGTCATGAGATCACTCCGACTCTTATAACTTGGAAAGTGCTCATTTAACTCCAACCACTTCTGCTTGTAGTATTTCAAAGCCTGGTAATAGTCTTCAAACTTCCGACTACTCACGATATCTTCTTCCCAACCTTCTAAAAACCACCAGGGTTCACAGTCCCCGTACATTTCAATCACTCGATACATAAACTCTTCCATCCTTTGTATCCTCTATTATATAGAAAATCCTTTGAGAATAAAAGTTTTCTGCTCAGAGCATGATTTTTCAGGTAGTTTTCAGGCGATTTTCACCATTATTTTTCAAAAATAGACTGCCTAATTGCTATTGGGTCCTTTTTTCGAGAATCAAAAGAAGAGAGTTCCAATAAAATGGACAGACCATCCTGGGAACTCTCTTTTCTCAAGTATTTAGAACAATTCAAGTGCAATCATGGTTGTCATGGTTGCATCGTAATAGTTGTTCAGAGGTAGATCTTGTGTAAAGATATACTTGTTCTGTTGCACCAACTTCAAATAGCCTTTTTCATGTTCAGAGGCATAGACAATCGGTGCCAAAAAGCTTGCTGCCTGATGATTGTTCAAGGCCTTCCCTTTCAAGTCATAACCTGCATACAGGTTTCGTTGACTCTTGAAAAAGTTAAGCATCTTTTTCACCAATTGTTGACTGGTTTTGTCCTTACTTTGAACAAGGTTGTATGGAAGGCGACAAGCGTTATACGAGTAGGCACCATCATACTTGGATTCAATCGTCTTGGGATCCGCTACACGCGTTCCTTGCTCATCTACCCAGATGAAATCAGGTAGTAAACCTGTTTTGGTTTGGGAGCTGATCGTTTGGAGTTGCTGCAACATCTTTTCTTTGATATCCAACCACTTCGAATCTTTTGTCACTTCATAAAAGATCTGGAATTGCGCTGGCAGTGTATCAGACGTCCGCATCAAATGATAAAACTCCGAATCCTGATTGGCCCAATTCCCCACCGTTAACACACCAGTTTCTTCATTGTAGTTGTGTGCGAGAATATCTTCTAAAATCGCTTTGGCTTGAACCTGGTAGTCTTTGGCTTGCTTTGGCCATTGCTGAGCAGCTTTTAGAAGAGCATAGGCGATGTAGAGATCCCCATCTGTGGCGTTATGATCCTCATCTTTTGCTTTTCCATTGCTGATGGTTTGTTTCCAAGACATCAATTGGGTACCTTCTAAGCGATGATTTAGATAATAGTGATAGAGTCGGTCAAAGTCTGCTTGTTGGGCTTGTCCTTTTTCAGCAGCTGCAACAGTAATGAGCATTCCATAACTTTGCGCCTCGGATAACACTACTGTTTGATTGCTATCATTGGTGGTTCGAACATAGGATTCTTTCCCTTTTGAAACAACAAAATGCTCATTCCACTGACGATAAATTCGATTTCGCATCTCCACTTTACTTCTCGTTCTCGCTAAAAACAAGGTCAAACAGAAAATGCAAAGGATGACTAGAAACCATACATATCTCATCTTTTTCGTATTCATAATCTCTCCTATCCTGCGAATCGTTTTGTTTTAACCCATTTGGTTTCTTTCCGGTGCAATAGTTTATCCATCACAATCGAAGAGATGGCATCAATCGACACAATGATAAACAGTTGAGAATAGGTGAAATAGGCAGCCAAGGCCAACCAAATTTGCTTGGTAGTGGCTTGACCAAATTGTGAGGCAAGAGCCACATTAATCTGAAGCAGATAAAGCCCAATCATCAAGATCCAATTGAAGAGCATCAATTGCGCAATGTAGATATTTTCTGAATCAAAGGCAAATGGAATTTGCACACCTGGCACCACTGTATGGATACACATGGCCAGAATATTGGCAAAAAAGATCAAGTCCGATAAGACGATGGCCGCATTAAACCAGAAGAAGACACAGGAATAGTTGGTCACTTCTAACTTCACGCGCCAATTTCCCTTACCAAATAAATGCTTGAAGTTGGAAAGAACCACTTCATAATTCCCTTTGGCCCAACGTTTCCGCTGCATATAGTAACTCTTCAGAGTCTCTGGCTCTTGTTGGAAGGCTTCTGAATTATAGGCTAGCGCAATCAACTTCCCACTTTGCATAATCTTGAAGGAAATATCCGTATCCTCAGTCAAGGCACCGTTTTTCCATCCTCCAATACTCTTAACAAATTCGGTTTGAATAATGAAGTTAGTTCCTGGAATCCGTCCAATCTTAAAGAGATGCCACATGCCCACATGGTGGACCCGTTGGGTGACAACAATCTCTTGGTTGATACAGCGGGTCAAGAAGTTTTGATTGGCATTCCGCGTTTTATTGCGGCCGAAAGAAGCCACATGACGTTCTGGATCTTTGAGGACTTCTTTCACAAGGAAATAAAGAGCATTTTTTTCAGGCATGGCATCTGCATCATAGACGCAGATATAGTCTCCAGTCGCCATCGCCAAAGCGTCATTTAGCACACCGGCTTTCCCACCTGTCCCACTTCGATTGATAATGGTCAAATCACGTCCTGCATACTCTGGCAATGCTTTAACCGCCAAACACTCTTCATAGGTGCGATCGGAACAATTATCCGCAAAGAGCAGTAATTCTACACGATCATGTGGGTAGTTCATATCAAGGATCGCTTTGGCTGTTTGTGCAATGACCACATCCTCATTATGGGCGGGTACGACAATGGTCACTTTTGGATAATAAGGAAGTGGATCCGTATTGACACGAAAATCACTGTGTTTAAACCAAAAATGAACGGCTGAAAAGAGGATTACTAAGCCCCAGGCTAAGGACAACCAAATCGAAATCAAGGCAATAATCATCACAATCTGACTAATCATGGTCCACCGCCTTAAAATTTTTATTGACACGGTGGTAAATCACCGTATAAGCTACAAATAATACAATAAAGCACAAGGCAAAAAATACACTGATGCCTACAGCTATATTAAAAAATATATTTGTAAGAGACATGTTTTCCTCCTAATATTCCACAATAATATCTGTTTCAAGTTGACGTTTTAAGTAACGAATCATTTCTTTATAGCGATGGTATTTGGTTCGATTGGATTGATCCACTACAAGAAATCCTGACTGAAATTGGATGCCTTGAACCCCATCTTCTCCTTGGAACACCAGTCCTTCCAACTGTGGTTTTAAGACCGTCATATAATCGCTCTTCAGATCCCGCTCGCTATCAGAAGATAAGATCAAGAAATTACCGTCTGATACATAATACAAGCTTTCATTTGGCTTCAGATGATGCGTTAACAAATAGTTGATTTGGTTTAAGGTCCGATTGTACTCTCTCGGTTGCAATTGGAAGAACAATTCCTCGTGCGACCAGTGAATGAGTAAGGCCTGAATCGTATCATTGGTTTGTCCGCCATAAGAAGCGATGCGGTTGCGATAATCTGCGTAAGCTTCTGGCTCTTGATCCTTCACTTTTGCAATCTCTTTAAAGAGGTGATAGCGAATTCGGGTCAAGATTCCAATCAAGATCGGAAAACTAAAGAGCAAGAGCAAGGCTTGATGAAATGGGATATAGACAACACCCGCCACCAAAAAGACAATCCCAAGGGCAAATGACAACAGGATGGTCCATGTCAACAATAAATCCGATAAAACAATAGCAGAAAATAATCCTAAAACAAAGAACAATCCTTCTTCAATCAGAATCTCTCTTGCAAAAAACAAGCAGTAAAGTAAAAGAAGTACTTCGAAAACAATCAAAATCAGCAACCATCTACTTAACTTTTCCGTTTTTTTCATTTATTCTTTCTCTCCCTCATGAAATTCTTCGGCAGCCTCTCCCTGGCCAAAGTAATGTTTAATGGCTTGTACGATTCGCTCAGAAGCTCTTCCATCCCCATAAGGATTTCGGGCATTTGCCATTTGAAGATACAGGCTTTCGTTGGTTAAGAGCTCTGTCATCGTCGTTTTGACGACGGCAGGATCCGTTCCAACTAATTTCAAGGTCCCTGCTTTGACCCCTTCTGGGCGTTCCGTTGTATCGCGCAATACCAATACCGGTTTTCCTAATGATGGCGCCTCCTCTTGCACCCCACCTGAATCCGACATGATAAAGTAACTTCTCGAAGCTAAGTTGTGGAAATCCAGCACATCTAGAGGCTCAATGAGGTGGATCCGATCATGATCTCCTAATAGATCGTTTGCCGCCTCTTGGACCGCTGGACTAAGATGCACTGGGTAAACCACTTCAATCGTCGGTTCTTGATCCACCATTTCTCTCAGAGCTCCAAAGACCGCTCGCATGGGTTGGCCTTGATTTTCTCTTCGATGCATGGTCACCAGGATGACTTTTTTAGCTGGATCTAATTGATCTAACACTTCGTGATGATAGTCCTCTTGAACCGTGAGTTTCAGCGCATCAATGGCAGTATTTCCTGTCACCACAATAGAGGATTCCGGATGATTTTCTTTTAAGAGATTGGCCTTACTTTCGCCCGTCGGCGCAAAATACAGATCCGCTAAATCATCCGTCATTTGACGGTTCATCTCTTCTGGATATGGAGAATATTTATCAAAGGTTCTCAAACCAGCTTCGACGTGACCAATGCGGACTTGATTGTAAAAGGCAACCAGACTCGCCGCAAAGGTGGTTGTTGTATCTCCATGGACGAGCACCATATCCGGCTTTTCTTTTTTGATAACTGGATCTAATTGATTCAGGATTTTAGAAGTAATGTCCAATAAGGTCTGGCTTTTCCCCATAATATCCAAATCGTAATCAGGTACGATGTTAAAGGTTTCTAAGACTTGGTCCAGCATTTGACGATGCTGGGCAGTAACCACTGTGATGGTCTCAATAACCTCCTTTTGTTTTTGCAACTCCAACACCAATGGGGCCATTTTAATGGCCTCCGGTCGCGTCCCAAACACAACCATAATTTTCAATTTTTCCATAAACTTCCCCCGTCGACATGCATGTAATTCGACATTTTTTTAATTTGTGTACATCTTTTTTCATTCTACCGCCAATGACTTTAAATGTCAAACCGATTTTGGGTTTTATAAAGAAATTACTAATAGTTAGTCATTTTATTATTTTGGTGTTTAGAATACATATCCATATAATCACTAATTGTGAGTATTTTCAGCACGACTTTTACCGGGCTAATATTTTTGGTAAAAAAATAATTCAATAATTATACAATTATTTTTCAAATAATAAATTTTTATAATTTTTTCAAAAAAAGTCGGAACTTGTAGTTCCGACTTTTTTTCTTATTTTTCTACGACTTCAGCTGTTTGAACTTCATCGACTGTTCCATCTGTTAATGGCACTTCTTCGATGATTTCAACTTCATTGACTGCTTGTGGTTCCAAGTTACGGTAACGAGCCATACCTGTACCTGCAGGAATAATCTTACCAATGATAACATTTTCCTTAAGTCCAAGGAGATGGTCTTTCTTACCACGGATCGCTGCGTCAGTAAGGACACGAGTTGTTTCCTGGAAGGAAGCCGCTGACAAGAAACTGTTGGTTTCAAGAGAGGCTTTGGTAATTCCCATAAGGACTGGACGAGCAGTTGCAGGAACTCCACCAGAGATAAGGACATCCTTATTGGCATCTGTAAAGTCTGTAATGTCCATCAGAGTACCCATGAGAAGGTCTGTATCTCCTGGATCCATGACACGTACTTTACGGATCATTTGACGCACCATTACCTCGATGTGTTTGTCGCCGATTTCTACCCCTTGGCTACGGTATACTTTTTGTACTTCCGCAAGGAGGTATGTTTCAACTGACAAGACATCACGAACAGCAAGGAGACGTTTTGGTTGAATAGATCCTTCTGTCAGAGCATCACCACGAGAAACTTGATCTCCCACTTCGACTTTCATGCGGGCAGTGTAAGGGACAACGTATTCGCCCTCACCAGTTGCTCCGCTAACAAAGACTTTCTTGGTCCGTGTAGAAGCATCTTCTTCGATGGCTGTGACTTCCCCTTTGACCTCAGTGATGACCGCTTCCCCTTTTGGATTGCGGGCTTCAAAAATTTCTTGGACACGAGGAAGACCCTGAGTGATATCGGTATTTGAGGCAACCCCACCCGTGTGGAAGGTACGCATGGTCAACTGTGTACCAGGTTCCCCGATAGATTGGGCAGCGATAGTTCCGACTGCTTCACCCACTTCAACCGCATCACCAGTCGCCAAGTTGATACCATAACAGTGACGGCAGACACCATGGCGGGTGTTACATGTAAAGACAGAGCGGATAGTGACTTCTTCCACACCAGCTTTGACAATTTCACGTGCTAGGTCTTCTGAAATTAAGGTATCTGGACCAACGATGACTTCACCTGTTTCAGGGTGTTTAACAGATTTCTTGGTATAACGACCAGTCAAGCGTTCTTCAAGTGGCTCGATCATTTCCTTACCATCAGTAATGGCACGGATCACAAGTCCACGGTCTGTTCCACAGTCATCTTCACGGATAATGACGTCTTGGGCAACGTCAACCAAACGACGAGTCAAGTAACCTGAGTCGGCTGTCTTCAAGGCCGTATCGGTCATCCCTTTACGGGCACCGTGAGTTGAGAAGAACATTTCGAGTACTGACAAACCTTCGCGGAAGTTTGACAGGATTGGCAATTCCATGATCCGTCCGTTTGGAGCGGCCATCAAACCACGCATACCGGCAAGTTGCGAGAAGTTTGAGATGTTACCACGGGCACCAGAGTCCATCATCATAACGATTGGGTTCTTCGGATCTTGGTTATCCACCAAGCGTTTTTCCAATTTCTCACGGGCTGCACGCCATTCAGCTGTAACAGCATTGTAGCGTTCGTCATCTGTGATCAAACCACGACGGAATTGTTTGGTGATTTGTTCCACACGTTTGTGAGATTCTTCAATGATTTCTGCCTTGTCTTCAACGACTGGAATATCGGCAATCCCCACTGTCAAACCAGCAAGGGTTGAGTGATGGTAACCCAAGTCTTTCAAGCGGTCCAAGAAAGCAGACGTTTCAGTTGTACGGAAGCGTTTGAAGATTTCTGCGATGATATTTCCAAGATTTTTCTTCTTGAATGGAACGTTTAATTCCAATTTCTCAATCGCTGCTTTGACATCTTGACCAGGCTCCAAGAAGTACTTAGCTGGAACGCCTTCTGTCAAGTTGGCATTATTTGGCTCTTGAAGGTATGGAAGTTCTGCAGGCATGATATCGTTAAAGAGGATCTTACCAACAGTTGTCAAGAGAATCTTGTGTTGTTGCGCTTCTGTCCATGGTTTGTTCAAGCTATCTGTCGCAATTCCGACACGGGTATGCAAGTGAACATAGCCATTGCGAAGGGCCATGACCGCTTCATCACGGTCTTTAAAGACCATGCCTTCGCCTTCACGACCAGCTTCTTCCATAGTGAGGTAATAGTTCCCCAATACCATATCCTGAGATGGGGTAACGACTGGTTTACCGTCTTTTGGATTCAAGATGTGCTCAGCAGCCAACATCAAGATACGAGCTTCTGCTTGAGCTTCTTCTGAAAGCGGTACGTGGATGGCCATTTGGTCCCCGTCAAAGTCGGCATTGTAGGCTTCACAGACAAGTGGGTGCAAGCGAAGAGCTTTCCCGTCAATCAAGACAGGTTCAAAGGCTTGGATCCCCAAACGGTGAAGGGTCGGTGCGCGGTTCAAGAGAACTGGGTGTTCTTTGATCACTTCTTCCAGGATATCCCAGATGCGTTCATCTCCACGTTCGACCAAGCGTTTTGCAGCTTTGACGTTTTGTACGATATCACGCGCAACGATTTCACGCATGACGAATGGTTTGAAGAGCTCGATGGCCATTTCACGTGGCACACCACATTGGTACATCTTAAGAGTTGGACCAACGGCGATAACGGAACGTCCTGAGAAGTCCACCCGTTTACCGAGCAAGTTTTGACGGAAGCGTCCTTGTTTCCCTTTGAGCATGTGGCTCAATGATTTCAATGGACGGCTACCTGGTCCTGTGATCGGACGACCACGACGACCGTTATCGATCAAAGCATCAACGGCTTCTTGGAGCATCCGTTTTTCGTTTTGCACGATGATACCAGGGGCATTCAATTCAAGCAAACGTGCCAAACGGTTGTTCCGGTTGATCACACGACGATAGAGGTCGTTCAAGTCAGAGGCAGCAAAACGGCCACCATCCAATTGGACCATCGGACGAAGATCTGGTGGAATAACTGGAAGGATGTTGAGAACCATCCATTCTGGCTTGTTACCAGATTTGTAGAAGGCATCTAAGACATCCAAACGACGTACAGCCTTCACACGTTTTTGACCAGTTGCAGTCTTCAATTCTTCTTTCAAGAGAGCAATTTCAGCTTCCAAATCCACTTGTTTCAAGAGGTCTTGGATCGCTTCTGCACCCATCTTAGCTACAAAAGAACCTGGTCCGTATTCACGCAAGCGTTCACGGTATTCACGTTCTGTCATGATGGATTTGTGCTCAAGTGGTGTATCTTTTGGATCGATCACCACATAAGCTGCGAAGTAGATAACTTCTTCAAGGGCACGTGGGCTCATATCCAAGGTCAATCCCATACGAGAAGGGATGCCTTTGAAGTACCAGATGTGTGATACAGGCGCTTTCAACTCGATGTGTCCCATACGTTCACGACGAACCTTGGCACGTGTTACTTCAACCCCACAGCGGTCACAAACGATCCCTTTGTAACGGATCCGTTTGTATTTCCCACACGCACATTCCCAGTCTTTTGTAGGTCCAAAGATGACTTCATCAAAGAGACCTTCACGTTCTGGTTTCAATGTACGGTAGTTGATTGTTTCAGGTTTCTTGACCTCTCCATAAGACCATGAACGGACCTTGCTTGGAGAAGCTAGGGTGATTTGCATACTTTTAAAACGATTTACATCAACCACTATTTCTTACCTTTCCTTGTTTTCATACTTGTTTCATTTGGATACAGCCGTAGGGGGGAAGAAAGGAAACTTTCTTGCCACCTCCTTGGATCTGTATCTTGTTATCGAATCATCCTGCTAGAAGCATTGGTTTCTCACAAGACAATCATTTTTACTGATTATTTTTCTGATTCTTCAGCATCAAAGGCTGCTTTTGCTTCTTTGGCTGCTTTTTCACGTGCTTTTTCAAGGTCATCCACATGAATCACATCATCGTCTTCCCCTTCATCGAGGTCACGAAGTTCCACTTCTTGATCATCTTCGTCCAAGACACGCATGTCAAGACCAAGAGATTGCAATTCTTTGACAAGAACGCGGAAGGATTCTGGTACACCTGGTTTTGGAATTGGTTTACCTTTGGTAATTGCTTCATAAGCTTTCAAACGTCCGTTGACATCATCTGACTTGTAGGTCAAGATTTCTTGAAGGACATTTGATGCACCATAAGCCTCAAGGGCCCACACTTCCATTTCCCCGAAACGTTGTCCACCAAATTGAGCTTTCCCTCCGAGTGGTTGTTGGGTAACCATTGAGTAAGGTCCGACTGAACGGGCATGGAGTTTATCATCAACCATGTGGTGGAGCTTGATCATGTACATGACACCGACAGAGACACGGTTGTCAAATGGCTCACCTGTACGTCCATCGTAAAGAATCGTCTTGGCATCACTATCCATACCAGCTTCTTTCACAGTATCCCAGAGGTCTTCTGAGCTTGCTCCGTCAAAGACTGGTGTTGCGATGTGGATACCCAAGTTACGAGCGGCCATACCAAGGTGAAGTTCCATAACCTGACCGATATTCATACGTGATGGCACCCCAAGAGGGTTCAACATGATATCAACTGGTGTACCGTCTGGAAGGTAAGGCATGTCTTCAACTGGAACAATACGAGACACAACCCCTTTGTTTCCGTGACGACCGGCCATCTTATCTCCGACGCGGATCTTGCGTTTTTGTGCGATGTAAACACGAACCAACATGTTGACACCCGATTGCAATTCATCTCCGTTTGCACGTGTAAAGATCTTAACATCGCGAACGACTCCATCTCCACCGTGAGGCACACGAAGAGAAGTATCACGCACTTCACGAGATTTATCTCCAAAGATCGCGTGAAGGAGACGTTCTTCAGCAGAAAGGTCTTTTTCACCCTTCGGTGTTACCTTACCGACAAGGATATCGCCTTCTTTTACTTCCGCACCAATACGGATAATACCTGTTTCATCCAAGTCACGAAGAGCATCTTCCCCAACGTTTGGAATTTCACGGGTAATTTCTTCAGGGCCTAACTTGGTATCGCGTGTTTCTGATTCGAATTCTTCCAAGTGAACAGATGTGTAGACATCTTCTTTCACCAAGCGTTCGCTCATGATAACGGCATCCTCGAAGTTATACCCTTCCCATGTCATGTAAGCGACGATTGGGTTTTGACCCAGGGCCATTTCCCCTTTTTCCATCGATGGACCGTCAGCGATAAAGTCGCCTTTTTCAACGACATCGCCAACTTTTACAAGGGTACGTTGGTTGTAAGCCGTACCTGAGTTTGAACGACGGAATTTTTGGATATGGTAAACATCAAGAGCTCCATCTTCCCGACGAACTTCTACCTTGTCTGCATCTGCATAAGTAACTTTACCATCATGTTGAGCAATGACTGCAGCTCCTGAGTCATGGGCTGCTTGGTATTCCATACCAGTCCCTACGTAAGGGGCTTTTGGATCAATCAATGGCACAGCCTGACGTTGCATGTTGGCACCCATGAGGGCACGGTTGGAGTCATCGTTTTCCAAGAAAGGAATACATGCTGTCGCAACGGCAACTACTTGTTTTGGAGATACGTCCATGTAGTCGACTTGATCAGATGGGAATTCTTGGTTGTTACCACGGTGACGTCCCATAACGATTGGCTCAGCAAAGCCACCTTTTTCGTTCAACTTAGAGTTAGCCTGAGCGACGATGTACTCATCTTCTTCATCGGCTGTCAACCAAACGATTTCGTTGGTGACTACACCTTTTTCCCGGTCCACTTTACGGTATGGCGTTTGGATGAAGCCATATTTGTTCAAGTGTCCGTAAGATGACAAGTTGTTGATCAAACCGATGTTTGGTCCTTCAGGTGTTTCGATTGGACACATACGACCATAGTGGGTATAGTGCACGTCACGCACTTCATATCCGGCACGGTCACGTGTCAAACCACCAGGCCCTAAGGCAGACAAACGACGTTTGTGAGACAACTCAGAAAGTGGGTTGTGTTGGTCCATGAACTGTGACAACTGTGAAGATCCAAAGAATTCTTTAATTGCTGCAGTTACTGGGCGGATGTTGATGATTTGTTGTGGTGTCAAGACGTCGTTATCTTGTACAGACATCCGTTCGCGAACGTTTCGTTCCATCCGTGAAAGTCCAAGACGCACTTGGTTGGCAAGCAATTCACCAACGGCACGAATCCGACGGTTTCCAAGGTGGTCGATATCATCTACACGGCCAATACCTTCTGCAAGGTTCAAGAAATAGCTCATTTCTGCCAAGATATCAGCTGGAGTCACAATCCGTACTTTGTCAGATGGGTTAGCATTTCCGATGATGGTGACAACGCGGTCTGGATCTGTTGGAGCGACAACTTTGAATTTTTGCAATTCAACTGGTTCTGTCAAAACAGCAGCATCATTTGGAATGTAGGTGATTTTGTTCAAACCGTTATCCAATTGTTCTGAGATGCTGTCGATCACATCGCGCGTCATGACAGTACCAGCTTCTATAAGGATTTCCCCTGTTTCAGCATCTACCAATGGTTCTGCGATGGTTTGGTTCAACAAGCGGTTCTTGATATTGAGTTTCTTGTTGATCTTGTAGCGACCAACTGGTGCCAAGTCATAACGACGTGGATCAAAGAAACGGGCTACCAACAAGCTACGTGAGCTTTCCGCTGTTTTTGGTTCACCTGGACGAAGACGCTCGTAGATTTCTTTGAGGGCTTCATCTGTCCGTGAATCCATTGGATTTTTGTGGATATCTTTTTCAATGGTATTGCGAACCAATTCGCTGTCCCCAAAGATATCGATGATTTCATCATCTCCAGAGAATCCAAGAGCACGCACAAGAGTTGTAAATGGAATCTTACGTGTGCGGTCGATACGTGTGTAAGCAATGTCTTTTGAGTCGGTTTCAAGCTCTAACCAAGCCCCACGGTTAGGGATAACAGTTGATCCATAACCAACCTTACCATTCTTGTCCACCTTATCATTGAAGTAGACACCTGGTGAGCGGACCAACTGAGATACGATAATCCGTTCTCCACCATTGATGATGAAGGTTCCCATTTCAGTCATGATTGGGAAATCACCAAAGAAAACTTCTTGGGTCTTGATTTCACCTGTTTCTTTGTTGACCAAACGGAAGGTCACAAAGATTGGTGCTGAGTAGCTGGCATCGTGGATGCGCGCTTCTTCAAGCGAATACTTAGGTTCGCGGATTTCATAACCCACAAATTCCAATTCCATTGTATCCGTGAAGTTTGAGATGGGAAGCACATCTTCAAATACTTCCTTCAAGCCATGATCCAAGAAATCTTTGAATGAGTCTGTCTGGATTTCAATCAAGTTTGGTAAATCAAGAACCTCTTTGATTCTTGAAAAACTACGACGGGTCCGATGTTTCCCGTATTGAACGTCATGTCCTGCCAAAGTTTTTAGCTCCTTTTCCATACTAGGATAGCTTGGTAAAATGATTTTCACCACCTATCCGGTTTTAACTACAATTGTGTGATTTGCATCACGTGAAGAGCTGTCTCTTCACCTCATTCGTCGCTTTTTGTAATTTTTAGAAAAATTAAATTTGTGTAACAAACTAGGATTTTTCTGAAAAATAGGCACAAAAAGAGCAGCTAAATCGACTTATTCAAGTAAGATTTAACTGCTGTAAGCTCTTATTTGGACAATATTTCAAATAAAGCACACGACAAATTAGTTATCACTATTATACCGTTTTTTGCTCCAAAA
This sequence comes from Streptococcus caecimuris, assembly GCF_943193075.1. NCBI lineage: Bacteria > Bacillati > Bacillota > Bacilli > Lactobacillales > Streptococcaceae > Streptococcus > Streptococcus caecimuris. Next base: position 42,941 of record NZ_CALPCT010000013.1, read on the forward strand.
ATCAAGGCTTTCTCTATGTTTTCTACTGGATCAGACTAGCGTCGATTGCCACGATTTGAGCTGTTTCGATTTGAACTATTGCTGGATGAACTATTGGTTGTCGAATTGTTCTTATTATTCGACTGATTTCCACTGGAATTGCCGAGAATGGCCGCCCAAGCACTTTGATAATCGCTATCCGATCCCCCGATGGCAAAGCGGTATTGAGTGGTTGGCGCTCCGTTTTTGGCCCAAAGGCTCGTCACCATTTGACCGCTCACATCGATATCCCGGCCATTGACATTGACGCGACCCGGTCTTTCACCAGTCGATTTGAGCACTTCAGAGCGGATCACACTCTTATCGAGAGTGAATTTATCCTGAATTCCGAAGAGACTTGGATCTGCTTGGTAGATCGCATTTGCCAACTGCGCCATGTATTGGGCATTGTTGTTGTATCCAGTCAAGGTCTGCATAGAAGCATTGTTGTCATGGCCAATCCAACCTCCTAAAGAAACATTAGGGGTGGACAGCATGAGCCACATATCCCCATTTGAGTTAGTGGTACCGGTTTTTCCAATCCAGTCAGCACCTGCCAGCGTTGGATTGACTTGGCTAATCCGTGACTTAAAGGTCGTTGTAGCACCAGACGTAATAACCCCGCGCAAGAGATCCTGCATAATCGTTGCCGTCGCTGGAGAGTAAACACGAACAGGATCTGCCTCGTGCTTGTATACTACATCCCCATCTCGATCAATGATTTGCTCTACCATGTAGCGTTTGAGGTAGTTCCCATTGTTAGCAATGGTTTGGAAACCATTGGTATGTTGGGCAACAGTGACCTCAATTCCTCCCCCCATTGGCAGACTCTCAATGCCATATTCAGGGATATCATAGCCCATTTTCTTCATGTAGGATGGGACATCCACACCCTTTTCACGAAGGGTCCGGTAAGTCCAGTAAGCTGGAATATTCCATGAGGTATTGAGGGCCTCACGGAGATCCATCATGGCTGTCCCTCGGCTATCCACGTGCATGATTGGCTCACCACTTGAGAAATTAGTCGGGTAGTTAGAAAGGATGCTATTGCTTCCCATCAAGCCTTGGTCGATGGCAATCCCATAGGCCAACAGAGGTTTGATAGTAGACCCTGGGGAACGCTCTGTATCAAAAGCATGGTTGTTTTGGTTGCCGTCAAAATTCCGTCCACCGATAAATCCTAAAACGGCACCCGTACGATTGTCCATGAGGACATTGCCGACTTCTACTAGACCCGTCCCATCATCCAAGACGCTTCCAAAATTCGCTACCGCGGCCTGCATCGCATTGTGAACCGGTTTGTTAATCGTGGTTTGAATGGTGTAGCCACCTTCGCGCAACTCGCTCTCAGCTAATTCTTGGTAAGCCTTGACGGTTTCATTATTTTTCAAGTCTTGCTTGGTGACATTGTCTCGCTTGATCAAGTAATCATACATGGCCTCTTTTGCTTCTTCCATGGCTTGGAAGTAGAGGTAGTCATGCGGTGTTTTCTCGATGCCATCTGGAGCCATGAAGTCTTTGGTCAAGTCGTACTGAGCATAGGTCTCGTAGTCTTTTTTCGACAAGGCTCCCGTCCGGTACATATTGAACAAAACGTCTTTGGCACGCGCCAAACCTAACTCGAGGTTTTCCTTGCTCTTTAGGCTACCGTCTGCAGCATAAGGAGAGTAGACAATCGGACTTTGTGGCAAGCCAGCGATAAAGGCCGCTTGTGGAACGGTCAAGTCTTTGGCAGAGACGCCAAAGATTCCTTGAGCTGCAGCTTCCACACCCGCAATATTTTGTCCCCGATTGTTGCGTCCAAAAGGCGAAACATTTAAGTAGGTGGTTAGGATTTCATTTTTATCCATTCCCCGCTCTAAAGCCAAGGCATCGACAATCTCTGTCGCCTTACGAGTAAAGGTTGGAGCGTCTCCCACGACTTGCTGTTTGATCAACTGCTGGGTCAGGGTTGATCCCCCACTAGAGGAACCCACGCCGGCTACAGATCCAAGTGTTGCCCGAAGAACGGCTTTAGGTACAACCCCCTTGTGGCTTTCAAAATTCTCATCCTCAGTAGCGATCACAGCCTTCTTGACATTGTCCGAAATGGCGTCTCCTGCTACTGGCGTACGGATCAAATCACTGTCCACTTCTGCAATCAAGCTCTTATCGGAATAAGTCAGTTTTGAAACACTGCTGACGTTGCGGACCTGCTGGACCAATTCTTCTGTCTTTGGAACCTTGACGTTACTAAAGAGGCTCGCCGCATAACCAATCCCGATCCCTGCGCCAAATAAAAAGAGGCACACGAACAGGGCGATCATGACATCCCACAAGAGTTTGAGGGTTCGTAAAAAGGTCGCAAAAATATCACCGACAGACCAGCTACTTTCCTCATTTTTTTCCTTATTCGGAGTTTCTGTATACATATTTGCAAAGAATTTTTGAATCTTCGTCCAAAATTCTTGCAGCTTCTCTTTTAATTGATTCACTGATTCTTTCTCCTTGTTCCCTATATTATAGCAGATTAGGCCCTTTGTTTTCAATCACAAGAGCGTAGAAATCGTCACTCAATCTTCTTGAGTAAGGTCAAGAAAATGATGGAAACCATTGCCATTTCCGTGGTTTATGGTAGAATAGAGAAATGAATAAACTTATAAAGGAGAAAAGACACATGCACATTTTTGATGAGCTAAAAGAGCGTGGTTTGGTATTTCAAACGACGGATGAAGAAGCCTTACGCAAAGCACTGGAAGAAGGTCAGGTTTCTTATTATACTGGTTATGATCCAACTGCTGACAGCCTTCACCTTGGTCACTTGGTTGCCATCTTGACGAGCCGTCGTCTTCAACTAGCAGGCCACAAACCTTATGCGCTCGTTGGCGGTGCGACTGGTCTCATTGGAGATCCGTCCTTCAAAGATGCTGAACGTAGTCTCCAAACAAAAGAAACTGTACAAGAATGGGTTCGCTCCATTCAAGGGCAATTGTCTCGTTTCCTCGATTTTGAAAATGGTGACAATAAAGCCGAAATGGTCAACAACTACGATTGGTTCGGAAGCATTAGCTTTATTGACTTCCTTCGTGATGTCGGAAAATACTTTACAGTCAATGCTATGATGAGTAAAGAATCTGTTAAAAAACGGATTGAAACAGGGATTTCTTACACAGAGTTTGCCTACCAAATCATGCAAGGCTATGACTTCTACGTCCTCAACCAAGAACACAATGTAACCCTTCAAATCGGTGGATCTGACCAATGGGGAAACATGACAGCTGGTACTGAGTTGATGCGTCGTAAAGCAGATAAAACTGGTCATGTTATGACTGTGCCTTTGATCACAGATGCAACTGGTAAGAAATTCGGTAAATCAGAAGGCAATGCGGTCTGGCTCAATGCAGACAAAACATCTCCATACGAAATGTACCAATTCTGGATGAATGTGATGGATGCAGATGCTGTGCGCTTCTTGAAGATCTTCACTTTCTTGTCACTTGATGAGATTGAAGAGATCCGCAAACAGTTTGAGGCCGCTCCTCATGAACGCTTGGCTCAAAAGATCTTGGCGCGTGAAGTGGTTACCCTTGTCCACGGCGAAGAAGCCTACAAGGAAGCCCTCAACATCACAGAACAACTCTTTGCAGGAAACATCAAAAACCTTTCTGTCAAAGAACTCAAACAAGGCCTTCGTGGTGTGCCAAACTACCAGGTCCAAGCAGAAGATAACCTCAACATTGTTGAACTCTTGGTCACAGCTGGTGTGGTAAATTCTAAACGCCAAGCCCGTGAAGATGTTCAAAATGGAGCTATCTACGTCAACGGCGAACGCATCCAAGACCTTGACTATGTCTTGAGCGATAGCGATAAATTAGAAAATGAATTGACCGTTATCCGTCGCGGTAAGAAAAAATACTTTGTTTTGACTTATTAAGAAAGTAAAACCACGAAGTTTGGTATGAACTTCGTGGTTTTCTTATACACTTTTTTCTGGGACTATTTCCCTTTTCTGCGATGCAACAAAGCTTGGTTGATTCGTTGAGTTTTTTTATGGAGTTGCCAAATCTGGTAAAGCCAGATCAGACCGTAAATGGCTAGAAAGATCAACCAAGGAATCGGACTCCGTAAGGCTGCCCCCCAGCCAAAAAATAAGTAGGTCAATGCTAAGATGGTAGCTGTCACAACTAAATGCAAGATCACACGCAAACTATAGGTCAAAAACTCTTCTTCCTCAAGAATGAATGTCAAGACCCCCATTGTCCCACTCATCAAAAAGATCGCCAGGATGTTACGGACATTTACAGCGGGATAGACGATGTTGGGATAGACATGGGATAATAACACCAAACACAAATAAAAGAAGGATCCTGTCCTCATACCAGATACAAAATAAGCTATAACTCGTTTCATCACTTTCTCCTATACCCCTAAATAATCCATCAAGGATTTGACATATTTCCGACTGACACTTGATTTCACTCCGCGTGTCAGTTTAGCCATCATATTGCCTGAAAAACTATCCGATAGCGATTCCAAATGGTCGATATTCATCACCGCGTGGCGGGATATCTGTAAAAAATTACGACGATTAATTCGATGTTGAAAATTTGTCAAAGTATCTCTGACGGTGAACGTTTTGTCTGTCGTATAAATGGTCAGCTGATTCTTATCAATCTCGGCTAGAATAATGTCATCAATTTTCACCATGATCAAATGATCATCTGTTTTGATAGGGATCACTACTTGATTCACTGTCGAAAATTGTTCGAGATAGTCCATCACCTCTCGTGCTTGATCGGATAATTGCTTGGCTTGAATGACCACACAGGGGTCGTTTTCTGGGATATCCTGTTTTTCCTCAAAACGAATCTTCATTCCTACTCCAATTCTCACTTACTTTCTTTTATTCGATCTTTTTGCTAAGGGAACCCAAATCCCCAAAGCTAGAAGAATACCACCTAACACTATAAGGTATGTTTGTTCCTTTGTCAATAAGGCTTGCCATTTGAGCTGAACACCCATTTTTTCTTGAAATTCTCGAAGAAGATCATCTCGCCCCTTAAAGGTTTCGCTCACTGCTTCTTTCATGAGTACTTGTCGATAAAGTGCAGCAATATAAGTTGCTGGAGTACATTTCATTAGTAGTTGTGCAAAATCAGGTAGAACACCTAAAGGTACATAAGTCCCTACCAAAAAACCAGAAGCTGTACCCACTATGGTCGAAAACTTCCCAAGACTGTCTACGGAATGGAAAAAATAAACAAAAATGGCATTCACTAAACTAGAAAGCAGGCTACTAAGCAGCATAATAAGGAGTACTTCAGGTAATAAAGACAGTGCTGGAACTTCTCTAAAATAGCCACACATCAGCACATACATAAGGGCCTGCATGAAAAAAGAGATGATGATTGCGCTCGTTAGATACGAAAATGGTAACCGCCACTTTCCTTGATCCGATAAATAAAGATCCTGATCTACTTGATGTTCACGATCCTTTACTAGCTGAGTCAGGGCAGCCAGACTTGTCGTAATCCCTGTCACAGCCAGCGTCCCACTCATTAACCAATTATTTAACACAGGACCACTATTGGGGAGCTGAGCCCAAGCATCTGTTAGATTTTTTTGAAGAAAAATAATATAAAGAATAAAGGAAATCAAGGCTCCCAACAGAGAGAAGAAAACTCCTGAACGATTTCTGAAGTACAATAAAAAATTTCGCTTTAGTAAGGCTAGCATTAGCGAACCTCCCTTCCTGTAAGTGCAATAAAGGCATCATCCATGGTCCCTGGACGAAACTCAAAATGGGCTAGATTATCTCTAACTTGCGCCAGGTAATCAATGGCTTCCCTTTCACTCTTGGGTTGAAAAATATACTCCAATTGACTTTGTTGCTCTACTGACATTCCCGAAGATTTGAGACTTTCTATCTGCTGCATCTCCTTGAAACGAATCTTCAAGATATTAGTAGCATACTGACTCTTAATATCTAGTGCCGATCCTTGAGCAATCACTTCCCCATGGTCTACAATATAAATCTGATCAGCTTCATCTGCTTCGTCAAGATAATGCGTGGTCAAAACAACAGTCATCCCCTCTTCTTTCTGCAATTGATAGAGCAAATCCCAAATAGACTTTCGGGTTTGGATATCCAAACCTGTCGTTGGTTCGTCTAAGAACAGAATATCTGGTTGTGAGAGCAGGGCACGCGCAATGTCAACCCGACGCTTTTGGCCACCTGAAAGCGTCCCGTATTTCTGCTTTTGGAAAGCTGATAGACCTAGCCGATCAATAAGATCAGACACACGATTTGGTTTTAGGTCTTTGTACTGTCTCGCACGAATGGTCAAATTTTCTCTAACCGTTAGCATCTCATCTAAAACACTGGTTTGGAAGACCACACCAATTTTAGTACCTGGTTCATAGATGATTTCACCTTGCGTTGGTTGTTTCAAACCAATCAACATGGAAATCGTCGTTGATTTCCCCGCCCCATTTGGTCCTAGAATCGCATTAAAGGTTCCCTTTTCAAACTGTAAATGAATATTGTTTACGGCTAAATGATTTCCATATCGTTTACTGATGTTTTTAGCTTGTAATATCATGTTCTCTCTCCTTTTGATAAAACCAGTCTAACAAAAAAGCCGCTTAAAAAATGGCTTTTGGGGATAAGTGGTCAAAATGAAGAGATGAGTGGCGAGATAGAAGAGATTAAAATGAGGAAAAAATTTATTGCAGCCATTCTTTTCCCCATTGATTCAAGTCCTTTAAAATTGGCATCAGTGAATTTCCTTTTTCTATCAGCTCATATTCTGTTTGGTACTCTATTAGAGCATCGGTTGCTATCTAGAGGCTCTTTTGTTACACTACTAATATGAATACACCGATTAAACCAAAATTACAACGATTTCAAACAGCCACTGCTTTTGCCTGTCCCATCTGTCAACTGGACCTAGAACTTGTGGAGACCAGTTTTAAATGTCCCAAGGGCCATTCTTTTGATTTGGCTAAATTTGGCTATGTCAACCTGGCTCCCCAGATCAAACAATCAAAGGACTATGACAAAGAAAATTTCCAGAATCGCCAGCTAATCCTAGAAGCAGGTTTTTATGAGCCGATTCTAACAGCGATCGGACAAAAAATTCCGACCAGTGATGCCAAGATTCTAGATACCGGTTGTGGAGAAGGCTATTACTCCCGAAAGCTACAAGAAGCTTATCCCGAAGCTACTTTCTATGCCTTTGATCTTTCAAAGGAATCTGTGCAACTAGCTGCCAAGAGTGACGCTAGCTGGAAGGTCAATTGGTTTGTAGGAGACTTGGCTCATTTACCCATTCAATCCAAGAGTATAGAGGTCATTTTGGACATCTTCTCCCCGGCTAATTACGCTGAATTTGAGCGTGTCTTAAAGGCTGAAGGGGTGATCATTAAAGTCGTCCCAACCTCTTCTCATCTGAAAGAAATTCGTCAGTTGGCCCAAGATCAATTGACCAAGCAATCCTACTCCAACCAGGAAATTTTGGAGCACTTTGAAGACCACTGCCAAATTCTCTCATCCGAAACAGTCAGCCTCACCAAGAGTTTAACTCCTGAAGAACGCCAAGCGCTCCTCGCTATGACCCCTCTTCTATTTCACGTTGACCAAGAAAAAATCGACTGGACCCAACTCACAGAAATCACCATTGAAGCTGAGCTTCTAGTTGGGAAAATCAAGATACAAAGGACTTAAAGTAAAAAGGCTGAGACGATTTGTCTCAGCCTTTTTACTCATCTTCTGCATGCTCTGTCATGACTTGTAAAGCACTTTTTAAATCCTTTTTGCTATTTGTGCGATTTTTTCGAGTTCTTCTTTCCGTTGACGATCACTCATATATTCCACTCGTGTAACTTGTGTCACTTTAACCGGTTTAATACCACAGGGTTTCAAGATTTGGGATTTTAGAACCTTTGCGTAGTCTTGAGAAAAAGGAAGAAAAATTTTTGGCGTATTATGCGTCGTAATGATCCATGCTTTTCCATCTAGTTGCCCCACCGGACCTCGAGGTCCATTCTGATAAGCAAAACCTGCAACAAAAACACGATCAATAAAACCTTTTAAAATAGCTGGCATTCCACTCCACCAAGTAGGGAAAATAAAAATCAACTGATCCGCCCAACTCAATAAATCTCTATACGGTTTCATGTCTTCATTATGCTGTAAATCTCTCCTTTTATGCCTTTCATCAAAACGTAAAACCGGATCAAAGTTTTCTTTATATAAGTCTACTATTTTAACCCTATGCTCTGGTGCTAAATGCTTTTGCACAGTTTGAAGGATTGATGCATTATAACTTGTTTCATTCGGATGTGAATAAATTATTAAAACATTCATCAGCTATCTCCTTTTATATAAATATCAAGCATCGTTCTGACGGTCTTTTGAACATCATTTTCTTTAAAGCTTTCTCCAACGGGACTCCTTACCAATAGAGCCAAACCAGCAATAAAACTCCAAAAATGGATCAAAATTTCTGCGTCACTACTAGAAAGATTTTCCTCATCTTTAAGTCTTAACGCTACCGACTTAAAATGTTCAAATCCTGGTAAAGAGGAGTTGACTGAAATAGTTTCATGGGATAACTCCATATAGTTATATGGAAATTTGATAAATAATGCTTCAAATAGATAGGTTTCCTCTTGGGCAAACCTTACAAAGTTACAGCCCATCAGAGTTAGTTGAGTTCTTGCATCTATGGAAGTATCAATCCCTTGTATCATATTTTTCAAAAAGAACATTGATAAGTGTTCCATAACCACTTGAATATATCTATCTTTACTTCCAAAATGCTTATAGGGAGCTCCATGAGTCACCCCACATTTTTGAGCTATTGTACGCATAGACATCCGGTCAATCCCGTTAGTTCTGATTTCTTCAATGCCGACCAAAATTAACTTTTCTTTCAGTTCTTCCGTATTCCGTTTCATTTGACCACCTTTCCTTATCAAAGTATACGCCGTCTACTTTTTGTAAAGTATACACTGTCTACTTATATTTGTCAAATAAAAAATACTCAAAACTTAGCTTCAGGGTCTCTGACCTTCTGTCACGTACTCACCTAAGGAAAGTTTCTAAGAAGACTTTATCTTCAATCAAAAGGCTGAGACAAATCGTCTCAGCCTTTTACTCATCTTCTGCATGCTCTGTCATGACTTGTAAGCGATAGGTTTTAGGCGATTTTCCACAGAGTTTACGGAAAACCTTATAAAAATAGCCTACATTACTGTAACCGACCTTATAGCAGATATCTTCAATACTGTCATTGGTCGATAAGAGGAGCTGCTGGGCGGCCTTAATCCGCTGTTTGTTGAGGAGTTCTGCGAACGTTGCGTTGGTTTCTCGTTTAATCAATTGGCCTAAATAGACTGGATTGATAAAGAGAGCCTGACTAATGTCCTTGAGTGACAGCTCTTTTTGGTAATCACGGCTAATCACTTGGAGGACACTCGCTACATTTTCGTTCATCCGATAGTGGGATAAGAAACGGGACAACTCTTCCTGGATGAAGCTAATCATCTCGCTAAAGGTAGCAGCTTCTTGGACTTTCTTGACCACATCGGCCAAATCATCTCCCTGCAGGTATTCAAACAAATGAAAGACATCCATCAAAAATTGGATAAAGAGTTGCTTGGTCAACGAAACCTTGGGTGTCTTCTCAAGGATCATTTTTTCCAACCAGTCCAGTTCTTCTAAGATCTGTTGGATATTTCCTTGCATGATCACCCGGTAGGCCGGCTCGTAGTAGTTAAAGACTTCCTCATCTTCATTGAGAGGGGTCGCTCCATAAAAGAGGCTCCGCTCCACTAGGTCCTTAAATTGACGAAAGTGCTCCTTATAAAGGGGCTCAAAGGCCTTCTCAATCATGGCTTCTTCTTCTTGATCTGAGATAAAGAGTTGAAGATTTTGCCCGAGAACTTGGTAAGACGAGCTGATAAAGCCTTTTTTCTCCTTAGCAACCCCAATCCACAGTGAATTTCGTCCTGCGATATACCGACAAAACTCTTCCTCAGAGATATCATCGTGAATCAAACGGTTGGCTAACTCTTGGCTTGGTTGCTGGATTTGGTGCTGAATTTTTTCTAAGATATTGCCCATTTCCACCTTATTGACCGGTTTGAGCAGGTAGTCTGCCACGCGCAAATTGAGGGCTGTCTTGACATATTCAAAATCCTGATAGCCTGACATAATGATAAAAGCAGCATCTGGAATCAAATCCTTCATCTCTGCAATCATCTGAAGTCCGGTCTTTCCAGGCATATTGACATCCGTGATCACCACATCCACTGGACGTTCTCGCACATAATCAAGGGCCTGGTCTGCATCTTCAGCAGTTGCGACCACTTCCATATTCCAGTGGTCAAAGGGGATTAATTTTTTTAACCCTTCTGTAATCATATACTCATCGTCTACTAATAAGACTTTGTACATTCTGTCTCCTTTATTCATCTTGAATGGTTATCGTATAGGTCACTCCATGGTGAGGTTGGGAGAAGACTTGGATATGGTAGCGATCTCCAAAATAGAGTAGCATGCGTTCATGAACATTGATAATTCCGATGGACTGCCGCCCACTCTTTTCTTCGATTTCTGAGCGTGGATTGCGATTGGCTAGTATCTCTTGAATGCTTTCTAGCTGTTCTTCTTCCATCCCGCGCCCATTATCAGTAACTAGAATCATGACTTGCCCTTCTCCTTGCAAGACTTTGACACTAATCACATTGTCCTTGCGTTTGTGATCCACTCCATGTGCAAAATAGTTCTCGACCAAAGGCTGGATGGTGAATTTTGGAATCTTCATTTTTTCCAAACCTGGATCGATCTTAAAGCCATAGGCGATCGATTTGGGATAACGTACCATGCAGAGGTAGCTGTATTTGCGACAAAATTCGAGCTCATTTTCAACCGTCGTCACTCGCTCATCTGAGATATTATTGCGCAAGAGACTACTAAACTCATAGATAATATCACCCAATTCATCCTGCTCTTGCATGACGGCATACATCCGGATAAATTCCAGTGTATTGTACATGAAATGGGGATTGATCTGGGCTTGTAGTGCCCGCATATTGGCATCCTTTTGGCTGAGCTGTAGCTGATAGATATCCCGAATATTCTTATCCATATTGTCCAACATGGTATTGATCATATTACCAATAACCAGCAGTTCTTGGTCCTTGGTCGAGGTATCAATCCGTCGTTCACTATCGCCTTGACTGATTAGATTCATGGTATCGACCAGATCAAGGACTTGGCGACGGTAATTTTTGAAAATTTGTCGCATTAATAAGTAAAGGATCAAGAAAATCAAGAAAGCAATGGAGAGAAAAGTGGTCAGGTTGGCTAGACCTTTCTTGACCAAATAACTTTCTGAAACAGCTACATCCACCTTGTAGCCATAGATCGTGCTACGAGTTTGCCATTTAATATCCTTTGATTGCCCCTTATCCCCTTCATGGTACATCTCTTTTCCAAAAGGGGTGAAGATCCGTACAGCGACCGGAAGATCGCCTCTGGCATTATCAATCGCTGCCGTCAAAATTTCCTGGTCCAGCGTCATATAAGCGATCCCAACTCCAGCACCCGTAGTCGGATCTGTCAAAGGAACCGGAATGGCTGTCGCAGGAGCCTTGTAATGGTCCGCTGAGACTTGCTTGCCCCCCTTCGATTGCCGGGTAGAGACAAATACCGTCTTGTAATCAGACAAGGTGACATCGATGCCCTCGATGTTTTTATTGCTCAAATAGAGGCTGTCAATATTCTTATGTAGGGACAATTGGATATAAGAAGGGAATCGGGCATTCAATCGCCAAGTCTCATACTCCGATGGTGACAAGGTAAAATAGCGATAAACTCCTTCTAATTTTGCAGGGTTTTCAACGAGGCTACGACCTTCTTGTGTGACCCGTTGATAAGAGGTCTCAAGATCCGTCACCACTTCGGTCAAGACCCGTTGGGCGATCCGGTCGGCTTCAGCTTGCTGGTTTTTCCAAGAGATCCCCGCGACAACCAGGCCCATAATGGTCAAAATGACCACCATGACATAGGCGTAGAATTTTAAAAGCGTACTTAACCAGATTTTTTTCATCGTTAGGATACCAATTTTTCGTGGATGTTTTGATAAACAGGGTCAAAGATATCATTGACAAAGAAATGCCATACACCGATCAAGACGAAAAAGAGAAGGGCTGGCATATAGTAGCTAATGACGCCAAGTAGCACGGTTCCAAGGATGAGCTTCAGAACCGGACGAATGTCCAGCAACATTCCGATCAAACTGAGCTTGATACTGTTGGCATAAGAGAGGTCAAAATACACTTGCAATTTCAAATAAACGGCATAAGCTAGAGGCGCAACCAAGAGGAAAACCAGATTAAACAAGAGAACCAAAATTTGGAAGAAATTCAAGTGAGGGATCTGGATCATGAGGTACATGCCATAGAGGAGAACCCCTTCAATGGCAAAGAAGGTATAAAAGACTTGATTAGCCGGGCGTAGATTTTCTTTGAAGAGTTCCCAAGCGCGTGACCAATGATAGTCCTTGTAGGTCATGCCATTTTCCGCATAGAGGCTCATGATAGTGGCACTAGCCGGTCCTACTCCTAGCAGAACACCCCCACAGATCGTCAAGACCCAAAAAATCCCTGTTACCAGCATAGCAACATAGACTCTCGTAAAAATGAACTCGATGATTTTTCCCATCATTCAGCCTCTTTTCCAATTAGTGATTCTATTATACCATAAAAATAAAACGCTTTCCCTTATTTGCATTGGTAAATTGAAATATTGATTTTCATTTACAGTTCTATTTTCATAAAGACATGAAAAGGCTCTGGAGATTCCTCCAAAGCCTTTTTCGAACTACCTGTTCTTATTTTTTAGAAGCAAGGAATTCGTCGTATTGTTTTTGCATTTCGTCAAGCACTTTTTGGTAAGCACCTTCTGATTTCAATTTTTCAAGCATCTTAGGAACTTCTACTTCAGGATCCACAGTACCAGTATTGATAGCACCTGCAAATTGGTTCAAAGTATTTGTAAGAGCAGTGATTTCTGATTTCACTTTATCTGTGTTAAAGATGAAGCCAAGTGCTGGAGATTCTTTTGCAGTTTCCAAATCTTTCTTAGATTGTGCAATTTGTTCATCAGTTACGTTTTCGTTGATGTAAAGAATCCAGTTGTTACCAGTGTTCCATCCAGACATGTGAGTGTTTCCGTTGTAGCCATCCAAGACTTTGACACGGTTTTCTTTGCCGGCAACTTTTTCCCAGTTCTTGCCTTCTGGTCCATAAACAAGTCCGTTCAAGAGTTCTGGGTTAGTGTTCAAGAGGTTCAACACTTCCATAGCTTTTTCTTTGTTCTTAGAGTTATTTGAGATAACAAAGTTAGCTACTTGAGTGGTGTTGTTCTTCTTGTAAAGTTCAGTAAATGGTTTGATGTCGATCTTACGGTTTGCTACACGAGAAAGCAAGCTATTGCCGTAGTCAGCTGGTCCTACTGTTTCTTCACGTACCAACCAAGTATCTTGAGAAAGGTCATATCCAGTATCGCTTGTAGCTACGTCTTTTGGAATGTATCCTGCTTCGTAGTATTTGTGAAGAGTCTTCAAGTTTTCTACATAACGAGGGATTGTGTAACGGTCAACGATCTTCGTAGTGTCACCTTTCAAGTCAACAACGAATGGAAGTCCATCAACAGCTACATAGTCGAAGTCATCTGAAGGTCCACCGTAGCTCTTGTTCATGGCAAATGGAACAACGTTTGGATCTTTTTCTTTAATGGCTTTCAAGACTGGTTCAAGAGAAGCATAGTCTTTGACGTTTGAGATGTCGATACCATATTTTTCAACAAGTGGTCCGTTGAAGGCAAAGTTTTGAGAAGATGCAACGTTGGCTGCTACTGGAACAGCATAGATCTTGCCATTTACAGTGTTCCCTTTGATGTATGCTGGGTCAAGTGCTTTGTAAAGGTCTTTCCCTTCTTTCTTGTACAATTCTGTCAAGTCAGCATAAGCACCTTTTTGAGCGTTGATAACGTAGTTATTAGCAAAGGCAATATCATAGTTTTCACCAGATGAGATGATAACGTTCATTTTTTGTGCGTAGTCACCCCAACCAAGATATTGGATATCCAATTTTGCGCCAACTTTCTTTTCAATGATCTTGTTGGCATTTTTAAGAAGAACATCCAAGTTATCTGGTTTGTCACCGATTTGGTACATCTTGATGATTGGTTTACCGTCTTCAGTTGTTGCTGATTTCTTGTTGTTACCTGTAAGGCTTCCACAAGCAGCAAGAGTAGCTCCAAGAGCAATGACACTAGCAGATGCTAACGCGTATTTTTTCCAATTTTTCATAAGAAAAATCTCCTTTATGTTATTTTCTTTTTAGACTAAGTTATGAGTTGAAAATCTTGTCGATTTTCACTTATTTTCCTATTCTTTCACACCACCGATGGTCAAGCCTTTTACAAAGTAGCGTTGGAAGAATGGATAGAGAATGGCGATCGGCACTGTTGCCACAACCACCATAGCCATACGTCCTGTTTCCCGTGGGATGGATTGTACAGCTCCTGCCAATTGGCCGGATACCCCGACATTTTTAGCGATGTAATCCATATTGTTTTGGATTTGCATCAAGAGGTATTGCAATGGGTAAAGGTTGTCACTCTTAATATAGAGAAGGGCGTTGAACCAGTCGTTCCAGAATCCTAAAGCGGTGAAGAGACTAATAGTCGCAATCCCTGGTAGAGAGAGTGGCAAGCAAATTTGGAAGAAAATCCGTGTTTCACTTGCTCCATCGATCCGAGCAGATTCAAGAATGGCTTCTGGAATGGTCCGTTTAAAGAAAGTCCGCATCAAAATGATATTGAATGGGCTAAGCAACATTGGGATGATCAAAGCCCCGATGGTATCACCCAATTGCAAGAGTTGAGTGGTAACAATATAGCCCGGTACCAACCCTGCACTAAAGAGCATACTAAGGAGTGAAAATACGGTAAAGAACTTGCGGTATTTAAAGGTACTCCGTGAGATCGCATAAGCATAGGTTGTTGTGATAAAGACATTACATGCTGTTCCCACAATGGTCACAAACAAGGTAATGAAGAGGGCTTGCAAGATTTTGTCTTTGAACTGTACCAAGAAAAGGTAACCATCAAATCCAAATTTTGCTGGCCAGAATTGGAATCCATGGACTGCCAAACTCTGTTCGTCTGTCAAAGAGATCATGACAACGAAGATGAAGGGAAGTACACAGGTCAATCCGACTAAGGTCAACAACAAGGTAAAGAAGAAGTTGCTCTTCTTACTGAAAGAATGGATCCCGACATTATCAATTTTTTCTTTTTGAATGGTTGATTTTTTCATACGATCCTCCTTTCTAGAAGAGAGCGGCATTCTTATCAATGCGACGGGCAATGATATTTGAGATTAAAACAAGAACCAAACCTACTACCGATTGGTAAAGACCGGCTGCTGCTGTCATCCCGATATCCCCTGACTTGGTCAAACCGTTGTAGACATAAACATCAATAACGTTGGTCACACTATAGAGCGCTCCAGCATTATGCGGGATTTGGTAGAAAAGACCGAAGTCTGCGCGGAAGATATTTCCGACTGCAAGAATGGTCAAGACTGTAATCAAGGAAGACAACTGAGGAATGGTGATGTTGCGAATGCGTTGCCACTTAGACGCACCATCCACGGTCGCTGCTTCATAGAAGGTTGGATCGATTCCCATGATGGTTGCATAATACATGACACTACTATAACCAAAGCCTTTCCAGATTCCTAAGAAAAGGAGAAGCGCTGGCCAAATCCACAATTCCGAATAGAAATTGATGGCCTTCATGCCAAATGAAGTTAAGATGTGGTTGACCAATCCTTTGTCCACGTTAAGGAAGGCATCGGTGAAGAAGCTGATGATAACCCATGATAGGAAGTATGGGAAGAGCATGGAGGTTTGAAGCACCTTGACCACTCTTTTTGATCTCAACTCACTAAAGATGATGGCGATCCCAACGGAAACAATCAATCCTAAGAAGATAAATCCTAAGTTGTACAAGACCGTATTTCTTGTAATAATGTAGGCATCTTTGGAACTAAAGAGGAACTTGAAGTTGTCAAAGCCAACCCATTTACTCTTCATGACACTGTCGATGAAGCCCTCTCCTGTAATATGATAGTCCTTAAATGCTACGATATTCCCAAAAACCGGAATATAGAAGAATAAGATTAACCACGCTGCACCAGGTAAGACCATTAAAAGAAAAATGAAATTTTCTCTCAGAGTCCTTACAAACTTTTTCATTTAACTCCCCCCTTTGAGCCTTGAGCGTGTTTTCACTTTGGTAGCGTTTACAATACTTATTATAAGATAGCCATTTTCTCTTTTCAAACTCCTAATTATAGAAAAAATTCTACAAATTTATGACATAGCTTTAAAAAAGGAGTAGAAAAGAGCGATGGTAAACACAGCTCCTCTTCTACTCCTATCCACCGTGGATAAGACATCTGTCATCCAACTTGGCATTTTTTACGTTGTATAAATGGTTGAAGCAGTCGCAATGGTATGCCATTGATTAGCTGTTGTAGCTGCGAAGTCCTTATCCCCGTAGAAATCATTAAATGGCAAGATGTCTACTTCTAGTTCATCGATACGAGAGATGGAACCGGCTAGATAGTCTTCAATACGACTTTCTGCTCGCTTGATGCGCTGCAAGAGGCCACCCATACGGATGTCTACGGTATCCAAACCAAAGACCTTGTTTTCTTTCAACCATTGGTGGCTAAAGAGAGCATGGAAGGTTTCAATCTGGCCTCTGAGTTTTGGCAATTCTTCTCTGGAAATCTGTCGCAAGCTCTCTTTATCACCTGCGTGATAAGCCTCCCGAAGGCGTCGTCCTACATCCACTTTGCTACTTAAAATAGCATTCAACTGTGCCTGGGTCTCAAAGAGATAGGCGTAGATGCCTGCTTTTTCTTTAATAGCAGCAAGTGTCTCAGCTGCTTGGGCAAAGTGAGGTTTGTCCTGTTCAGGAGTCATGTGCTTGTCCAGGATTGGACAGAGGACATCCTGATAAAAGACATAGCGGTTGGGGTTAATACCATGTATATTACCTGGTAGGTCTGGCAAGAGGTTGGCTAGATCCAGCTGCATGAAGTCCTCAACCGATAGACCTGTATTGGTCTTGAAGTGGGCAGATAGACGCTCTAAATCATTGCGGTAGCTGAGTTCCGCCCAGATTTGCAGACTTGGTAGAATAGAGAACTGGGCTGTTTCCCCACCATTATCTGCCCATCCCGTCACGATGACTTCCTTGATCTGGTTGGCACGGCAGGCTTTATTGGCTTCAATAGCTACTAAGCGACTAAATTGGTTGTGGGGCGTAAAACCAATCCATTTCCAAGCACCACCTGCAAAGGCGATATCTTGGCTAATCTTGTGGTGATTACGGAAGTTTCGGTTGTATTTTTCCTCGCTATCCTGATAATAATCCCAGTAAACCAAGGTCACACGGTCTTTGAGACGATCTAAGTAAACACGAGTTTCTTCTGGAATTTCTACCTCACGATCATACTGGCCGTCTGCTGACATGAGCTTGAAGAACATATCGCTCCACATCTGGCAGTGGAAACCATACTTGTCTGCAATATCCAGCACGCGCTCCAAGTGTTGGCACATAAGGAGACTACGATCCACCACACCGTTCAAGATGAGGTAGCGTCCCAAACCAACTAGGTGAGCTTCATCCATCCCGATGTTGACCTTGCGAGTTTGTAATTTAGATAACGTCGCAAACATGCCGTCAATCAGGTCATAAACTTTTTCTTCACCGATGAGGAGAATGTCTTCTACATCGCGGAGTTGCTGGACTTCCTTAACCCCCCATTTGACAAAGGCTGACAAGTGGGCCAAGGTCTGAATACATGGGACAAAGGTCATGTCAAACTGCTGGGCGTAGGCTTCAATTTCTTGTAACTCTTCAGCAGAGTATGCTCCACGGAAATAACCAAAGTAAGGTTGTCCCTCGATTTGATAAGTGTCTTCCATGTAGAGCTCAAAAGTTGAATAACCCATAAGAGCTAAGACCTCAATCATATGCTTGGCAGATGCGACATTGAGCACGGCATTGCGCGAACAGTCCGCCATATAGGCTAAATCTTCATAGGCCGCCTGCTCTTCAATCTCTACCTTGTCCCCTTCTGCTAAAGCTGTTGCGAGCACAGATAAGGCACGGTAGAGTTGATGAGGTTTACGGTAGGTCAATTGATACTGCCCATTCTCCCCCTTGATAGAGATGGAAGCATGGTCAGACTGAGCGACCGCCACCTCTACATCTGGTAGAGAAATGTGATTGTTTAATACTTCAACAGCTTGGGCTTGTTTGGGACTAAGTCCTGTAAAACTTACCATTGGTTTTCCTCCTGTAACCAGTTGACAAGGGCACCGTAGAGATTGGCATCTGCCTGATAGGTGCAGGCTTGAATCACTGGAGCGATGGTATATTCTTCATATCTTTCCACAAAGGTATCTACTGCTTCTTGCACTCCTTTGATAAAATCTGGGTTTTGACTGATAGAGCCACCTAGGCTAATCACATCTGGATCAATCAGGTACTGGATATTGAGCAGTCCTTGAGCAAGATTACGATTCATCCGATCAATGGCTTCCTGGCAAAGGACATTGCCTGCTGCAGCCTCTTGGTACACCTTGCGGCCGTCCCAGTCAGCCTGACCTGATTTTTCAATGACGTAGCGAACCATATTTCCTGTAGAAGCGAGTTGTGACCAGTTGTTGAGCTTTTCTGCGGGTTCAATGGTGGTCATATAGCCAAACTCTCCTCCCAAGCCATGACGTCCACGGTGAAGCTTACCATTGACAATCATGGCTCCACCGATTCCGGTACCAATCACGACACAGGCTGCATTTTCAATCTCAGGATGCGCCAGCAATTCACTCAGTCCAACACAGTTGGCATCATTTTCTAGATGGACAGGTAGCTTGTGATGAGAAAGGGCCTCATACCATGAAAAACCATGGATGTAAGGAATGGCACTGATCCCTTCAATTACCCCAGTTTCTTGATGAACAGCCCCTGGGACACTCATGGCAATCCCACGGTAGTCACGTTCTGACAAGCGTTGGTCCAACCAAGCCAACAACTCTTCTAGAGTTTCTGGAGTTGGGGTGCTGGCCTTATCTAAAATCTTTCCATCAGGAGTGAGACTAGCAAACTTAATCCCAGTCCCTCCGATATCGATCGTTGCAATGGTCATTGCTTTACCTGTAAAAAGGAGCGAGTCAGCAGTCGGTTCTTACTTTTTTCGCTCCTCCTTTCCTTTTATTGTTTCTTCAGCTGCAAACAGCTATACTTCTTCTTTTTTAATCCATTCTGTCAGGATTTCTTGCGGTGCCAATAAACCTGTATGAACCGGATACGGTTGTTCCAGAAGATCGACAACCGTTTGTTGTCCTTCTGACACGCGCACATTTTCTTGGCTCATGTTGTAATAGCGAAGGATGTAACCTTCTTCATTTTCTGCTACCTTAAAGGCTGTTGGACAAACCTGAGGATGCGTCAAGGCGGTATGCTTGAGTAAGCTACCAGACGCTGCTACACTTCCTTCTTGTTTTTCAACTTGAAGGCTGGTCATCGGTGTCTGCAAAGCTTTCGCTCGACGATAAGCAGAGAAGCGCCCCTGAGCTTGATGGCATTCTACTGCATATTCAACCTCAAAGTCCCGTAAGCATTGTGCTTCTGGTGTTGGGAAATAGCCCCAGTCACCAAGTTCACCGGAAGCACGGAGAAGTGTTACAGCTATCGTATCGTCTCCAAGGATTTCGTATTCATGCAATCCTTTATTGGCCACTGTTACCCCTTTGACGTCATCATACAAGCTGACGAAGGCTTGTTGGTGTTGGGGATTTTCAGGATTTTCCCAAGAAGCAGCCGGTTTATTTGGCCGTGTCACAACTTCATAGATACTTTCAGAATCGTTGCTTGGACGTGTATTGTGAGTCTTGACCAAGAGACGGATGCGGTGATCCTTAGCTGTATTGGTAAAGCGCGTCTTGAAGCGAATTTGCGGATCATCTACAAAGATGGTCATCTCCGTTTCAAGAGGGATGGTTGTCAGCTCTTCTGAGCGACTTGCCTTGCGGTTCATAAACTCGATAATGCCTCTTTGTTCCGCATCCAATTGTTCATCCGCGCTAACCGGGATGGTCAAGTCATGCTTGAGCAAGATTTTGGCATAGCGAGCATTGTTTTCCAAGACCTCATAAGCTGTTAACTCCGCATAGATCGGCTCTGTTCCTTTTGGTTGGAAGTAGATATATTCATTTCCGATATCCCCACGATCTTCAAAGCGAAGGAAATCCTCATAAGCCTCATTGGTCGTTTTATCATAGAGGGTCAAGCCATCATCGATACTAAGGGTTACAAATGGCGTATCAATCACCCCATTTTGGAACAGACCATCATAATGAGGTGCTTTGCCTTCTAAGAGCTGGAAGGTGGTCCAAGAAAGAGGCGCTAGGTGAACTGGAACCGTCACGCGCACTTGACGCGCAATATAGGGTTGGCGGAATTTATCCTTAGGCAGGGTATAGCCAAAGCTTGCTCCCAAGTCTTCAATCTCTGCTTCTACAAGATGCCCATCTAAATCTTCTACGTGGTAGTCTGGCAAGGTCAAAGCGGCCATTTTCTTGAAGCCTTCTGTCGGATGCAATTCCTTAAACGGACAAACTGCTACATCGATAATCGTGCTGACGGTATCTACCTTATTATGCAAGCCAGTGTTGATGACCGTAAAGAGGTGCTCACTCTGGGCTTTTTGAGTTGCTAGCTTACCCTTCCATTCGTTCAGAAGGTTGGTCTTGACAAAGTTTCCAACTTGGTTGACCTTGGCAAAACGAACTTCCATTTCACGGTGAACATCATCTACGCTACATCCGCAAATACTATCGTGTGGCGCATTTTGTAAGAGTGTCTTCCAGGCATAGGTCAATTGATCCTTGTGGTTATGCCCACCAGTAATGATGGTCAAAGGTTCCACCACTTGCTCGAGCAAGTTGCTGTTTTCTTGGAAGGCTTGCTTGAGATAAATCCGAGAGGAAGACGTATTTGCCAGTGTGTACCAACCATCGGTTTCCTGACTGGTCAATTCTCCCGTAACCGTAGATAATTGTTCAGGAAGCGCACTTTCCACTGCTTGCACATATTCATCAAAGGAACTATGAATAAAGGTCACATCAGGGAAGAGTTCGTTGGCCACGCGAATAGCTTCACTCAAGTTTCGTTGAACCGGTTGGTGGTCGCAGCCGTTCATCATCAACCATTGGTTGGTTGATGCATAGTCGCGAACATCTGCCAATTTTTGTTTCCAGAAAGCCAAAGCTTCATCTTTATCCACTGGAATTTCGTTCCCGTTACTGTACCAGTTGGCAAAGAGAATACCCAGCACACGGCTACCATCCGCCCCTTGCCAGTACATTTCAGAAAATTGAGAGGTAAACTGCTCATCTTCGAGAACTTGGTTGTCAAATCCGATCGGCTTCACTCCACGCCCAAAGGCTGCTACGTGGATCCCTGATTTTTGAAGGATTTGAGGAGCTTGCCCCATATTCCCAAAGGTATCAGGGAAGTAACCAATCTGCGTAGATTTGCCCCATTTAGCACATTCAGCTTGTCCAATCAAGGTATTGCGGACATTGGCTTCACTGGAGATCAAGTAATCATCCTGCAAAATGTAGAAGGGACCAATCTTGAGCTTGCCCTCGTCGATATAACGTTGCACCTTGTCGCGGTTTTCAGGGCGAATTTCCAAATAGTCATCGAGAACAATGGTTTGGCCATCCAAGTGGAAACTTTTGAACTCAGGATCATTTTCAAAAAGATCAAACAGATTGTCAAACAGTTCCACCAATTGCATCCGGTGGCTTTCAAAAGGTAGATACCACTCACGATCCCAGTGGCTGTGAGAGATGATATGTACAACAACATTTTCCATGAGTAAAACCTCATTCTAACTTAAATTTAAAGATCTATTTGTGATTCTTTACAAGAATCTGTTAAGCGACAGCTCATTAGCGAATATCCAAGTAATCCAAGACTAATTCACAGAACATCATGTTGGCCCAAGAGAACCATTCACGCGAGTATTTAGTTGGATCATCTACATGGAAACTTTCGTGCATGACGCCCGTGCCTCCATCGCAGGCAACCAACTGGTCCAGCAAATGTTTTTTCTCAGCTTTATCTGTCGTTGTCAATCCTTGAATGGATAAAGCAATCGGCCAGATATAGCGATAAAACGTATGAGAACTTCCTAGTCCACTTGCGTACTTCCCTTCATAGAAGTAGGGATTTTCAGGGCTCAAAATCGTCCGACGAGTGGCTTGGTAGACCTCGTCGTCAATCTCGCAATAGCCCAGATATGGAGCCGCCAACAAGCTTGGTACGTTTGGATCATCCATGATGCTAGCATTTCCCAAACCGTCTACCTCAAAGGCATAGATCTTCTCGCCCTTACTGTTAGTCGTGTAGGCGTAGTTTTCGATCCCTTCTTGAATCTCCGCTTGGAGGCGTTTGGCATCTGCAATGATACTCTCACTATCAGCTAGATTCAATGCTGCAAAGATTTCTCGGACATAACCCAAAACAACCACTGCAAACATATTGGATGGAATCAAATAGCTATACTGACAGCAGTCATCGCTTGGACGGAAGGCTGACCAGGTCATCCCTGTCACAGCAAAGTCAGGACCAAAGCCGTCATTGACCAGCGTATCTTCCTTACGATCTGTATCCCGAACGAAGCGATAAGGGGAGTTCTTGTGGTCTTGTTCCACTGCCCAGAGATGAAGGATTTCCTTGGTCGCAGTGACAAAGGTTTCATCAAATTGGCTAGTCTCACCAGTTTCCTTCCAAAGGAGGTAAGCCAACTGCAAGGGATAGCACAGCGAATCCACCTCATACTTGCGCTCCCAAATCCAGCCATTGAGATCTGTATGGTCAGTCTCGTGATGGCCTTTCCAGTTCTCCTCAATATTGAAGGAGTTGGCATAAGGATCTTTGAGAATCAAGGTCATCTGACGTTTGACCAAACCAGCAATGGTCTGGCGCAATTGGGGATCCCGTTTAGCCACATGAAGATAGGGCCTCAATTGAGCCGTTGAGTCACGCAACCACATAGCTGGGATGTCCCCTGTTAACACAAAGGTTGAACCATCTTCTAAAATTTTAACTGTATTATCCAAAGTGTCTGTATAACAACGTTCAAAGACATCCACCCACTCAGGGTACTCCTTAGCTCGCTCAGCCACTTGATCCAACCATTCTCGCACAATTTCTTTTGAATAGGTCATTTATTTTCCTCACACGTATCGATTCTTTCCTATTCAGTATAAAAGATTTCAAAAGGGAAATACATACGCAAACTATAGCCCTTTTTCTACTAAATTTTCCATTTGATAAAAACGCTATCATATTTGACAACACTTTGATACAATGAAGAAAATACCACCGCGTGTTCCAATAAAAACACAGATCATTTAAGGTTGATGAAGAAAAAGGAGACAAGATGCGAACACATTGCCAAACCATCGATACCCGCTGGGGAAGCGATAATCATCCCCACTATTCGCACGGGAACACCCTCCCTTATACCGGAGTCCCTTTTGGGATGAACTACTTCCTTCCCCAGACGACACACGAACAAGGAGCTTGGTTTTTCAACCCCAATCTCCCTATTTTTCAGGGATTTCGTCTCACCCACCAGCCTAGTCCTTGGATAGGAGACTACGCTTGGTGCCTCATCACGCCCATCACAGGAGAAATTGCAAGTTCCGACCTCTTCCGTCGTCAAAGCAGTTATTCGATGAAAGAAGCCGTTTTCCAGCCTCACTACCTCCGTTTTTTTTCGGAACGTTATCAGATTCAAAGCGAGCTGGTTCCAAGCCGCTACGGGGCTGTCATGCGCTTTCGAGCACCAGAAAAGCTAACACTCTGCTTTCATGCAGCAAAGGAACTAGAGGACTTGACTCTGACAGACCAAACCTGCCACTTCCACATTCTAGATCAGGCCCATACCGCAGATACTTCCTACTCTTTCTATCTCCAGTGTCAATTTAGCCAGCCGATTGAGAACGTCACTCACATCGATCAAGATCTTTTTCTGACCTTTGCTAGCAAGGAAGTGACCGTCCAATTAGGAACTTCTTATCTGTCTCAAGACATGGCTAACAGCCATCTTCCCAACCTTTCCCTAGAGGAAGCTAAAAAAGAAGCAGCTGATCAATGGAATCAGCTGCTAAAACGAATTGAAGTAAAAGATGCCGGAGGGCGTGACCAAGCCTTTTTCGATCATTGCCTGTACCGACTCCTCCTTTTCCCTCAAACCTTTTATGAAACAGATACCGAGGAAAATGACTGGCACCTGGATGTTACTCATAATGAAATCAAACCAGGAAAAGCTTATACCAATATCGGATTCTGGGATCTCTTCCGAACATCTTTTCCGCTCTTTAGCCTTGTCTACCCCGATTATTACCGTCACTTTCTCGAAGGATTTTTAAATACATACAAGGATACTGGTTTTCTACCAAAATGGTTGGCCCCAGATGAACGAGGAATGATGCCAGGTACCCTCATCGATGGTGTCTTTGCGGATGCTGTCACAAAAGGGATCGCACCAGACCTACATGAAAACATGCTGACAGCCATGCTCCAGACGGCTCAAAAAACAGACCCCACTCAACATTTTGGTCGCCATGGTAATGAAAGCTACAAGGCCCTTGGCTACCTACCCGATGATTTTCACGAAAGTGTGAGCCACAGCCTAGATTATGCTTATAGTGATTTTTGCATTGCTACCGTTGCCAAGCAATTGGGGCATACAGAAACAGCCGCTCGCTATGCTGCTTCCAGCCTCTCCTACCGGACATTGTATGATGCCCAAACGGGCTTCATGAGGGCGCGATCCACTAATGGAAACTTTAAAGAACCCTTCTCTCCTACCAGCTGGGGAGGAGATTATGCAGAATGCTCTGCCACCCAAGCTACTTTTGGAGCCTTACACGACCTCTCCGGTCTGATAGAGCTAATGGGCGGTGAAAAAGCCTTCACCCAACGACTGCTAGATCTGGCCAGTCAAAAACCTCAATTTGATGTAAGAGGATATGGCTATGAAATCCATGAAATGAGTGAAATGGCCCAAGCTCCATTTGGGCAGATCGCCATCTCCAATCAATCCAGCTTTCACATTCCCTACCTCTTCCGTTACAGTCTTCATCCCGAATACACTAATCTCCTGATCCACCAGATCCGTTCCCAAGCTTTCCATCAAGATTTCCAAGCCTATCCAGGTGATGAGGACAACGGTAGCCTATCGGCTTGGTACATTTGGTCGGCCCTTGGACTCTATCCAACCTGCCCAGGAAAACCAATCTATGATCTGGGCCTCCCTCTCTTTAAAGAAGTCCTTCTCCATCTTCCCAAGCAAGAACTCAAGATTTGCGCCAACTCACACACTGCAGGCGCCTATTTCATCCAAAAAGCCCTATTAGATGGCAAAGAGAAACAAGAGGTGTCCCATCAAGATCTCCTTGAAGCCCAATTGCTCCAGTTTGAGCTTTCTTGGCTCCCCCCACATGTATAAGAAAAGAGAGTGGGACAGAAATCGGTAATTCGTTAGAATTCGATTTCGTCGTCCCACCTCCGCACAGTTGAGTAG
>NZ_CALPCT010000014.1:0-66205 GCF_943193075.1 Streptococcus caecimuris
CGCTGATTTCATCAGCTTTTACAGCCCTACTCAACTGTGCGGAGGTGGGACGACGAAATCGAATTCTAACGAATTACTGATTTCTGTCCCACTCTCTTTTTTATACCAAATAATCGGTCTCTTCACGGTAACTATAATAGTTTTCTTCAGATACAATCAAGTGATCCAATAGGGTTAAACCCATCACTTCACAGGCCTCTAAAACTCGTTGCGTTACTTCATCATCATTTTTACTGGGAAATACGGCACCAGATGGATGATTGTGAGCCAAGATGATAGAGGTTGCCATGTGCTTCAGTGCATAATGCAGGATTTCACGTGGCTCCGCAATACTTCGATTCACGGTTCCAATAAAAATGGTCTGTTGATGAATAATTTCATTCTGTGTATTCAAATAGAGGGCAACCAGGTGCTCCTGTTTCTTATGGCCGATTTCCTGTTGAATTTTATGGGCCAATTTCTGGCTGCTCATGATTTGTTCAGAACTCATCAATTCGTCTTTATGAATCCTTCGTCCAAACTCAATCACAGCCTGAAGTTCGATGGCCTTCACCCGGCCAATCCCAGAGATTTCCTGCAGCTCCTCTAGGGTTAATTGACTTAACTCCTTTAAACTATTAACGGAGCTCAAAAGCCCTTGTGCAATCTCATAAACGCTTTTTTGCTTATTGCCTGTCCTTAAGAGAATGGATAACAATTCTTGATGACTCAGCTTATCCACCCCTTCAGAAACCAAACGTTCTCTAGGAAGCAAAGATGGTTCAATAAATGATATGTCGTACATAATTTCCTCCTCACTTATTAATTCGTAATAAATGGAGAAAACGACAACCTTTCATTATTTACAGGCAATTTCTTGTTTCAAATCATCTAACACTAAGACTTCATCTTTATTAAAGCGGATCTGATAACCTGTTTGAACTTGTTCAAGCTCCTTTAAAAACTGTTGAATTTCACAGCGGATCAAGTACTCCTGACTCTGAGGAATGGCCTCTAAAGCTTGGTAGACTTGCTCTACTTCGTAGATTCCTTTCGTAATTAAACCATTTCGTGGAAAATCGTTTACTAAGAGATTATAGAAATGATGCAAGAGATGATAAATTCGCTCTTTTGTCACTATTCTACCTCCTTATCATACTCTTTCCCCTTTATTATATACTGATTTTCCCTCAATATTATGACAAGTTCCTTACATTATATTACCAATCTCTTACAATTTTACAAGAATTTCTCCTAGCTTCGCTTCCTACATAGAAAAAACCCTGGCATCTCTGCCATGGGCTTTATTTTCTTATAGTTGCATTTGATTATAAGACTTGCTGAATGAATCCAGGATGTCTTTTGGAGCCTTGTCATAGTCAACAGAGGTTTCCAAATTTCCTTTTACAATCGTACGGTAAGTCGCTGCAGCATCCTCACAGGTCACCAAGGTGATCTCATTAACGCCTTCACGATCTTGAATAACATCTACACGGTCCGGAGTCACTGTCTCAACAGACGAGATGACATAAGTATAGATTTTTTCTTTATCCGTGATGTAGATCTTCATACCCGCCTTGGCTTTCTCTAATGGTGAGAATAACATGGCATTTGCTCCAGTTAGGCCAAATACGTGGTGACTAGCAAGAGAATAATTGCCTTGTCCCATGACTTGGTTTTCCTTCATGGTCCCTGCTCCGTAGTAGAGGGCTACATTTTCAAGCCCCTTAAAGATCGGAAGGTTCATGTTTAATTCAGGAATCGAAATTCCCCCAATTACTGGTAGTTTTTGAGCTTGCCATTGGGCATTGATGACAGCTTCCGTCGAAAGTGACTGGACATGTTGGAAATCAAAGCTCGTCTTCACTTCTTTATTCTTATCAATGGTTTTTTTATCGACCTTGCTAACCTGATATTGGTTGGTATGCCAAACCATAATCATGTTTCGGATCGGAGCATTGAAAATCAAGAGAAGCGAGAGAATAATCAAAAGTGTTGCAACGATGTTGATAAGAGTATTGCGTAAACTCTTTTTCTTTTTTCTTTTGCGTGACATGCTGTCCCCTTATCTATTCGTTTTCTTCCACTACTTCTTCATCTTTTTCATCAGGCTGGACAGTTGTAAAGGTCACAATTTTCGCATCCTGATCCAGTCTCATGACTTTCACACCCTGAGTCGAACGACCCGTTTGAGAAATGTCAGCCACACCTGTCCGGATCATAACTCCGGTATCGGTAATGATCATCAGATCTTCATCCCCTTTAACGGTTAAAAGACCAGCTAACGGACCATTTTTCTCTGTAATATTGGCTGTTTTGATTCCTTTACCACCACGGCCCTTGGTTGGGTATTCGCCAGCTATCGTCCGCTTACCATACCCTTTTTCAGTAATGACCAATACTTCGTCCTGGTCGGTAATAACACTTGCCCCAACAACCTTGTCTCCATCACGGAGATTCACACCACGTACACCTGTAGCAGAACGTCCCATATTCCGAACTACTGCCTCATTAAAGCGGACTGAATATCCATATTTGGTACCGATAATGACGTCAGTATTGCCATCTGTAAGGAAGACATTGATCAATTCATCCTCGTCCCGTAGGTTCAGAGCTTTCAGACCGTTCTGACGGATATTTGAAAATTCTGCTACGTTAGTGCGCTTGACTACACCTTGTCGCGTCGTAAAGAAGAGATAAGACTCATCACTGCGATCTTGCTCCACATTGATAATGGTTTGAATCGATTCACCTTCGTCCAATTTTAAGAGGTTGACGATTGGTAATCCTTTAGCTGTCCGGCCATATTCTGGAATCTCATAACCTTTCAGACGATAGACACGCCCCTTATTGGTAAAGAAGAGCAAATGATCATGGGTGCTCGTAGAAACCAATTCACGAACAAAGTCATCATCTTTGACACCAGTTCCTTGGACCCCACGTCCACCACGTTTTTGTGCAGTAAATTCAGCTTGGTCCAAACGTTTGATGTATCCTTTATTAGAAAGGGTAATTAAGACATCTGTTTCTTCAATCAAGTCCTCATCTTCAAGAGAAAGAACTTCCCCTACCATCAACTCAGTTCGACGAGCATCGCCAAACTTGCGTTTGACTTCTTCTAATTCTTCCTTGATGATAGTCGCCACACGCTCTGGTTTAGCCAAAATATCAGCCAAATCAGCAATCAGGGCAACCAAGTCGTCATATTCACTCTGGATCTTGTCTCGTTCCAAACCGGTCAAACGACGAAGACGCATGTCCAAAATGGCTTGGCTTTGACGTTCAGAAAGCTTGAATTTAGCCATCAATTCAGCTTGTGCTTCAGCGTCTGTCTGGCTATTGCGGATAATCCGGATCACTTCATCGATATGATCCAAGGCAATGAGCAAACCTTCTAAGATATGGGCACGTGCTTCCGCTTTTTCTTTATCAAAGATGGTCCGGCGAGTTACCACTTCTTTCTGGTGCTCAATATAAGCACCTAAAATTTGACGAAGAGAAAGGATCTTTGGAACGCCATTTTGGATCGCCAACATATTGAAACCAAAATTGGTTTGCATTTGTGTCATCTTAAAGAGGTTGTTCAAAATAACGTTAGCCGAAGCATCTCGGCGAACCTCAATCACAAAACGAACCCCTTCACGGTTTGATTCATCACGTACAGCTGTAATCCCTTCGATCCGTTTTTCTTGCACCAAGCGAACGATGTGCTCGTGAACCTTGGTTTTATTGACCATATAAGGGAACTCAGTAACAACAATCCGTTCACGGCCACTCTTAGTTACTTCAATTTCTGTACGAGAACGAAGAACGATTGAGCCTTTTCCTGTTTCATAGGCTTTGTGGATACCTGATTTCCCCATGACCAAAGCACCTGTCGGAAAATCTGGACCAGGAAGAACTTCCATAAGTTCACGGGTCGTTACCTCAGGATTATCCATCATCAGCTTCACTGCGTCAATGGTTTCTCCCAGATTATGTGGAGGAATATTAGTAGCCATCCCAACGGCAATCCCTGTAGCACCATTGACGAGAAGGTTAGGGAAACGTGCAGGTAAGACCAAAGGTTCGCGTTCGCTGGCATCATAATTATCAGCGAAATCAACTGTATTTTTGTTGATATCCCGCAACATTTCAAGAGCGATCTTACTCATACGGGCTTCGGTATACCGTTGTGCAGCGGCACCATCACCGTCCATAGAACCAAAGTTTCCATGACCGTCCACTAACATGTAGCGATAACTCCACCATTGCGCCATCCGAACCATGGCTTCATAAATAGAGGAATCTCCGTGTGGGTGGTATTTACCCATAACATCCCCTGTAATACGGGCTGACTTCTTATGTGGTTTATCTGGTGTAACACCCAATTCATTCATTCCGTACAAAATACGACGGTGAACAGGTTTCAAACCATCACGAACATCAGGTAAGGCACGAGCAACGATAACACTCATGGCATAATCGATAAAACTCGTCTTCATTTCTGATGTTAAATTCACATCAATTAGATTCTTATCCTGCATTCAAAAAATGCCTCTCTTTACTTAATTCACCATACTATTATAACACATTTTAGCCTATTTTTCTTCTTAGGAACACTAAAGTAAAAACGTTTACATCAAGGATTCATACTGTATCAGATGACAAAGACTTTCAAAAGTGGTAGAATGAAGACGTATGAGAATCTATCTCAAAAAAAAATGAAGGAGACGTTTAGACTCATGACTTTGACTAAACAACACAAAAAAGTTATCCTTGTCGGTGACGGTGCTGTAGGTTCATCTTACGCTTTTGCACTTGTTAACCAAGGAATTGCACAAGAGCTTGGAATTATCGAAATTCCTCAATTGCACGAAAAAGCTGTCGGAGATGCGCTTGACCTTAGCCACGCCCTTGCCTTCACTTCACCTAAGAAGATCTATGCGGCTGAGTATGCTGACTGTGCGGACGCTGACCTTGTTGTAATTACTGCAGGTGCTCCTCAAAAACCAGGTGAAACTCGTCTTGATCTTGTTGGTAAAAACCTTGCGATCAATAAATCAATCGTAACACAAGTTGTTGAATCAGGATTTAACGGAATCTTCCTCGTAGCTGCTAACCCAGTTGACGTATTGACATACTCTACATGGAAATTCTCTGGATTCCCTAAAGAACGTGTTATCGGATCAGGTACTTCTCTTGACTCAGCTCGTTTCCGTCAAGCTTTGGCTGAAAAATTGGATGTGGACGCTCGTTCAGTACACGCCTACATCATGGGTGAACACGGTGACTCAGAATTCGCTGTATGGTCACACGCTAACATCGCTGGTGTAAACCTTGAAGAATTCCTTAAAGACACTCAAAACGTTCAAGAATCTGAATTGATTGAATTGTTCGAAGGTGTTCGTGACGCGGCTTACACCATCATCAACAAAAAAGGTGCTACATACTACGGTATCGCTGTTGCCCTTGCTCGTATCACTAAGGCTATTCTTGATGATGAAAATGCGGTTCTTCCACTTTCAGTATTCCAAGAAGGTCAATATGGAATCAATGATGTCTTTATCGGTCAACCAGCTGTTGTTGGAGCACACGGTATTGTACGTCCAGTAAACATTCCATTGAATGATGCAGAACTTCAAAAAATGCACGCTTCTGCTAAAGAATTGAAAGCAATTATTGATGAAGCATGGAAAAACCCTGAATTCCAAGAAGCATCAAAAAACTAATCTGATTGGAAAAGACTCTCAAATTTCGAGAGTCTTTTTTAATTGAACAAAAAATAAAAGGCTGAGAACACTCAACCTTTCCTTCTATCCACCCTGAGGGAATCGAACCCCCATCTCAAGAACCGGAATCTTACGTGATATCCATTACACTAAGGGTGGCAACTGTTATAGTATATCAAATTCTTGAGAATTTTACAAGTAAAAAAGAGAGTGGGACAGAAATCGGTAATTCGTTAGAATTCGATTTCGTCGTCTCACCTCCGCACAGTTGAGTAGGGCTATAAAAGCTGATGAAATCAGCGTAGTAGAGCCCACTCAACCACTGCGTCTTGCTCGACAATCCAAAAATAATTGAGAGGCTAGGACTTTTGTCCCAGCCTCTTTTGAATATTACAATTCGATATCGCCAAACAAGTCAGCCATTGAGAATCCAGTTTGAGTTTCTGGAAGATCAAAGTCGCGTTTTTCTTGTTTTGGACGACGTGGGCGAGATTGACGTTTTTCTTGTTTTTCGCCTTCTTCTTGAGCTGGACGTTCTTCAAGAGCTTTGATTGAAAGTGATACACGTTCATCTGCAGCATTTACTTCAAGAACTTTAACAGTTACTTCTTGTCCAACTTTAAGAACATCTTTTGGATTTTCAACACGTTTGTGTGAAATTTGTGAGATGTGTACAAGTCCGTCGATACCTGGCAATACCTCAACGAATGCACCGAAGTCAGTCAAACGTTTAACAGTTCCTTCGATAACATCACCAGCAGCCAATTTTTGTTCAACGCCATCCCAAGGTCCAGGGGTTGTAGCTTTCAATGAAAGTGATACACGACCTTCTTCTTCGTTCAAGTCAAGAACTTTCACTTGGATTTCTTCACCAACAGTTACAACTGATTTAGGTGATACGTTGCGTTCGTGTGATAATTCTGTCAAGTGAACCAATCCATCAACACCACCAAGGTCAATGAAGGCACCGAAGCTTGTGATACGTGCAACTTTACCAGTTACGACATCACCAACGTTCAATTTACCAAATACTTCTGCGCGTGCTGCAGCTGATTCAGCTTCAACAACTTCACGACGTGAAAGGATAAAGCGGTTTTCTTTTGGATCTACTTCTTTGATTTTAGCATCAAATTCTTGACCTACGAAACGTTCAGTGTTACGTACAAAACGAGTATCAAGCATTGAAGCTGGAATAAATCCACGAAGTCCTTCAAATTCTACTGAAAGTCCGCCCTTAACAGCGCGAGTTCCTTTAACAGTAACAACTTCTTCTTCACGTCCAACCAATTTGTCCCATGCTTTGCGAGCTTCCAAACGTTTTTTAGATACAAGGTAAGTTACTGTATCAGTATCTTTACCAACTACTTGACGAAGAACAAGCAATTCAAGTGTTTCACCTGGTTTTACCAAGTCGTTGATGTCAGCATCACGATCGTTTGTCAATTCGCGAAGAGTCAAGACACCTTCGACACCAGTTCCAGAGATTGCAACGTTAGCTTGGTTCGCGTCAACTGTCAATACTTCAGCAGTAACAACGTCACCTGGTTCAACTTGGCTAACACTGTTTAGCAAATCTTCAAATTCATTCATCTAAAAAATCCTCCAACAATCAAGTTTTCTAAAACTTGACATACTTATAATTATTTTTCCTAAGCAAGCACTCGCAATGAGATCATCTACAATCTTTAACGACTCATCCTATAAAGAAATAAAATACCTGGATAGATATTTTATCACTTATCTGATATTACCTAAGAACTGGGGTAGCTGGATTCGAACCAACGCATGAGGGAGTCAAAGTCCCTTGCCTTACCGCTTGGCTATACCCCATGAATGAAATGGAGAGAGAGGGATTCGAACCCCCGAACCCGAAGGAGCGGATTTACAGTCCGCCGCGTTTAGCCTCTTCGCTATCTCTCCATATAAATCAACAGGATCTATTATACCATTGATTTATTATGATTGCAAGCCCTTATTTATTCAAATTATAATTTTCTATCAAAATTTCAACGGCTTTTTCAAGTTTTTTGTAAAGAGAATCCACATTTCCATTTTTGATAATGGCAAATTGCCCACCCATGTCTGCAATTTCACCAATCGTTTTCTTGCCAATGGACAAAGTGAATCCATCAAAAGTGTCTTTTCCGACGGTTACTTTACTATCAACGATTTGAATCTCAATTTTCTTATCTTTTTTACTCATTTCAACCCTCTTTTCACTTTTTCTATTTTACAAAAATTCTCTTGATGACGCAAGAGAAAAGGGAGTGGGCAGAAAGAATTTAGTTAGAAATTCCTTCTTTCTCCCACCCCCGAAAAGGTCATTCGGCACTCTTTTGAGCCTAAAAGCGAATGAAGAGAAACTTTAGCTACTACGTCCTTCGTTAAGACTCGTTCTCATTGAAGCCTGGACACTTTTATCTCAGATGCTTTCGGTTTAATCGACTTTGACAATCCATCCTTCTGGCGCTTCGACATCGCCAAATTGGATACCGGTCAACTCGTCATAGAGCTTACGTGTGATAGGACCTACTTCTGTTTCAGAATAGAAGACATGGAAGTCATCACCGTGTTGAACACCTCCGATCGGAGAGATGACAGCTGCGGTACCACAAGCTCCTGCTTCTACAAAGCGATCCAGCTCATTAATAAAGACATCCCCTTCAATTGGTGTCATACCAAGACGGTGTTCTGCCAAGTAAAGCAAAGAGTACTTGGTGATCGATGGCAAAATAGACGGACTCAATGGCGTCACAAATTCGTTATTAGCAGTGATACCAAAGAAGTTTGCAGAACCAACTTCTTCAATCTTGGTGTGAGTCGCTGGATCGAGGTAAATCACGTCAGAGAAGTTACGATCATGCGCAATCTTACCTGGCAACATACTAGCTGCGTAGTTCCCACCAACTTTTGCAGCCCCTGTACCATGTGGTGCAGCACGGTCATACTCATCTTGAATCAAGAAGTTCGTTGGGACCAAACCACCTTTAAAATAGTTACCGACAGGCATGGCAAAGATGGTAAAGATATACTCATCTGCTGGATGCACACCAATAATATCACCAACCCCAATCAAAAGTGGACGAAGGTAAAGGGTAGCTCCTGTACCATATGGTGGAACATACTCTTCATTGGCTTTTACCACTGCCTTACAAGCATCTACAAACATGTCAACAGGTACTTGAGGCATCAGCAACCGATCTGCTGTGCGTTGCAAACGTTTAGCGTTTTGATCTGGACGGAACAATTGGACGCTTCCATCTTTTGTACGGTAGGCTTTCAACCCTTCAAAGGCTTGCTGACCGTAATGCAAACTTGGAGAAGATTCGGACAAATGCAAAGTCGCATCTTCTGTCAATTCCCCTTTTTCCCAAGCTCCATTGCGATAATATGCCAAATAGCGATAAGGTAATTTCATATATGAAAAGCCAAGGTTTTCCCAATCAAGTGATACTGTCATGATAATGCTCCTTTTAATTCTTTCTATTCCTAGTCGATCTGATGCAGGTCGATTCAGTTTCTCAATCTATGTACACTATTGTACACCATTTCATGAGAATTTCAAGCGAAATTTTCAATTTTCAGAAAATTTATTTTTAAAGAAAGTCAGTCCTAGAATGGACCGACGCTTTCTTTTATTTGATGGTAGCTGAAAAAACTTCTTGATCCGAAATGGTATCGTTGACAAAGGATCCATTGCTTGTTCTTTCAGAAATGCTTAATTGCGTCAAATCAATTTCTGTCACCTGCCCTGTTGTAGAAGTGATCTGAAGAATTTGATCTTGTTCTGCCACTTCATCTTGGCTCGTAAAGAGATCAAAATCTCCCTGGTCAGTGAAGACTGGACCTGCCTTGAAGACGCGGTGTGGTTTATTTTTCAACTCACGCAAGACCTGTAGTCCCCGTTTAGCCCGACTGGTCACAGGAATATCGTCTTGTAACATCCGTTTGAGACTACCTCGTTGAGTCAGAATGTACATGCTTGGAGTCGTTGACTTAAAGGCGGCAGCAACTTGATCTCCGTCTTTGAGGTTAATGGCTTTGACCCCTGCTGCTTTGGCTCCTACGACGGGGACCTCCTCAATATTGAAGCGCAACCCATAACCATTTTTAGTAATGATCATGATATCTTCCAGTACAACTGGTGCTACTGCTACAATACGGTCGTCTTGGTCTTTTAGCTTAGCATACTTAGTCGATTTAGAACGATAAGTCCGCCATGGGCTCAATTCTTTTCGTTCAAAACGCTTGATTTGTCCTTGTTGAGTTGCCGCAAAGTAGGTTACTCCCTCAAACTGATCCACAATCTCCGCAAAGAGAATTTCTTCCTCTTGCTCAAAATTGGTCAAGGTCTGACTGAGGTGCTCTCCGATATCCTTCCACTTGGTATCTGTCAATTCGTGAATTGGTCGATAAATGGCATTCCCCAAGTTGGTAAAGAGTAAGAGATGCTGAGTGGTCTTAGCAGGCTCTACAAAAATCAACTCGTCATCGTCTCGCTTACCGACTTCTTCCAGTGTTGAGGCATTGAAAGAACGAGGCGAGGTCCGTTTAATATAACCAGCACGGGTTACGCTGACAAAGGTTTCCTCTTCAACAATGAGACTGGCTGTATCAATCTCAATCGTCTTAGCAGTGTCTTGCAATTCACTGCGACGCTGATTCCCAAAGAGCTTCTTGACTTCACGCAACTCCTTCTTCATAAGGTTAAACATAGTCCGTTCATCCCCAATGATGGCTGCCAAGGTCGCGATTTGCTCCTTGAGACTAGCATGCTCTTCTTCCAAGGTGACAATATCCGTATTGGTCAAGCGGTACAATTGCAAGGTAACGATAGCTTCAGCTTGTTCTTCCGTGAAATCGTAGCTGACCTTGAGGTTTTCCTTAGCATCTGCCTTATTATCAGAAGCTCGGATCAAGGCAATGACTTCATCAAGGATAGAAATGACGCGGATCAAGCCCTCTACGATATGGAGGCGTCGTTCTGCCTTTTCCTTATCAAAGCGCGAGCGAGCGACAATGATATCCCGACGGTGTGCAATGTAGCTAGAGAGAATCGGTACAATCCCCACCTGACGTGGTGTGTAGTTGTCAATTGCCACCATATTGAAGTTGTAGTTGACCTGCAAATCCGTATACTTGAACAAGTAGTTCAAGATCAAATCTGCATTGGCATCTTTCTTCAACTCAATCGCAATGCGAAGACCATCTCGGTCAGACTCATCCCGAACTTCTGCGATACCAGCCACCTTGTTGTTAACACGGACATCGTCGATCTTCTTGACCAAAACAGCCTTGTTAATCTCATAAGGGATTTCGGTGACAACGATTTGCTGCTTACCGCCTTTGAGCTGCTCGATCTCTGTTTTAGAGCGGACAACCACCCGGCCCTTACCAGTTTCATAGGCTTTCTTGATCTCATCCCGTCCCTGGATAATGGCACCA
Organism: Streptococcus caecimuris; assembly: GCF_943193075.1. Classification (NCBI taxonomy): domain Bacteria; kingdom Bacillati; phylum Bacillota; class Bacilli; order Lactobacillales; family Streptococcaceae; genus Streptococcus; species Streptococcus caecimuris. The sequence continues at coordinate 11,136 of NZ_CALPCT010000014.1, forward strand.
GTTGGGAAATCAGGTCCAGGTAAAAACTCCATGAGTTTGTCTACCTTGGCAGATGGATGGTCGATCATGTAGACCACGGCATCAATGACTTCAGCAAGGTTATGTGGTGGAATATCAGTCGCGTAACCAGCCGAAATCCCTGTTGCCCCATTGACCAAGAGATTTGGAAAAGCGGCAGGCAAAACCGTTGGCTCTTTTTCTGTATCGTCAAAGTTCCAGGCAAATGGCACTGTATTCTTTTCGATATCTTGCAAAAGATAACCAGCAATTTCAGATAAACGCGCCTCGGTATAACGCATGGCTGCCGGTGGATCACCGTCCATGGAACCATTGTTTCCGTGCATTTCGACTAGAATCTCACGGTTCTTCCAGTCTTGAGACATACGAACCATGGCATCATAGATAGAACTGTCCCCGTGAGGGTGGAAATTCCCCATGATATTACCGACAGACTTGGCAGACTTGCGGTAGCCCTTGTCATGGGTATTACCATCCTTATTCATCGAATAAAGAATCCGCCGTTGAACTGGTTTCAAGCCATCCCGAATATCAGGAAGAGCCCGTTCTTGAATAATGTATTTGGAGTAGCGACCAAAGCGCTCCCCCATGATGTCCTCCAAGGACATATTTTGAATATTACTCATATAGGGTACAACGCCCGTAAAATACAAAGTGAAAATTAGAAATTTATCTTTTTCACACAGCACTCAGGGCGTGTTCAACTCCTTTCAAAGAATGTTGAGTAGTCTTTTACGAAAAAGGAATTCAGTCACACCAAGTAACCAAACGTTCCTTTCTGATGTTTAAAATAGATTTATTAATGATTAGAAAGTTTCTCTTTAGCATAAGAAGTCATTTTTTCTGCTACTTCCTTATCGTAAGTAAATCCCATCTTTTGGGCCAGAATTTGAGCTTCTCGATCGAATAGCCCCATGGTAGCAAATAAAGACTGAGTGATTTTATCGAAACTTGATAAATCAAGCAAAGCCGAGAACTCCTTCTCTCGCCCGGCTGGTAGATAATGGAAGAGGTACTTGTAGTTCTTTCCGATGTCAACTACTCCCTTATCGCTTGTCACCTGCCAAGCTAAGACCTTGAGCAATTCTTGCTGGCAAATGCCATAGAGGTGGTCGGTCGCATAGATAAGCTGATTTCTTCGAATGGCCTTAACAACATAAGCCGATACCCACCAAAATTCATTGCAGGATGCTGCAAATTCCTCTTCAGTAGGTGGAGCGGTCCAATAGCGCTTCGGACTAGAAATGTAAGAGTCAAACAAACCTTTGTCGTCTTTTATAACTTCAAAATTTGCTTCGCTGTCCACCCACTCTTGGATAGACTCCTTGGGACAGAGGGTCAAATCGATACGGTTGCCGTCTTCAAAGAGCATGAGATACAGACGACGATGTCCCAGGCGATTGTGCTGTTCGATGAGTCGATTTCCGTACTGATCCAACCATGATGAATCAGAAATTAGGTCTTCTAGATTCTCAACAATATAGACCACATCATAATCTTGAAACTCGTCTTTGGGTGCCCGAGGATTGGCTCGCGAACCGGATAAGGCCACTGCTTCCACTTGTAAGGACTCAGCTATCTGCAAAATCAGATTCATCATTTCTGTATCAGTTCTCATGTCGATTCCTTACCATTTCTACATCCCAGCTTATTTACTTTATAGTAGAAAGTGATTAAAATACCGTATTTTCTTCCAAGGTAAACTTAACATTGTCTTCAATCCATTGACGACGTGGTGCAGCCTTATCACCCATAAGGACGGAAACACGGCGTTCTGCACGCGCTAAATCATCAATGGTGACACGGATCAGGGTACGAGTTTCTGGATTCATGGTCGTTTCCCAAAGCTGATCTGCATTCATTTCCCCCAACCCTTTGTAACGTTGGAGGGTTGCTCCACGGCCAAAGGTCCGACGCAACTCTTCTAATTCGCTATCTGTCCAAGCATAGGCTACTTCTTCTTTCTTGCCTTTGCCTTTCGACATCTTATAAAGAGGAGGAAGGGCAATGTAGACATGCCCTGCTTCTACCAAAGGGCGCATATAGCGATAGAAGAAAGTTAGGAGCAAGGTTTGAATGTGGGCACCATCCGTATCCGCATCGGTCATGATAATGATCTTATCGTAGTTAGCATCCTCCACTGAGAAATCTGCCCCAACTCCAGCACCGATGGTGTAGATCATGGTGTTGATTTCCTCGTTTTTGAGGATATCACTCATATTGGCCTTCTCAGTATTGAGCACCTTCCCACGAAGGGGAAGAATCGCTTGGAACTTCCGATCCCGTCCTTGTTTGGCAGAACCGCCGGCTGAGTCTCCTTCGACTAGATAAAGTTCATTTTTCTTAGGATTTTTAGACTGGGCTGGTGTCAATTTACCAGACAAAAGTCCCTTGTCCTTTTTGCTCTTCTTGCCATTTCGGCTTTCATCCCGCGCTTTTCGAGCGGCTTCACGCGCATCCCGGGCCTTTATAGCCTTACGAATGAGATTAGAAGCCAATTCTCCATTTTCCATGAGGAAGAAGGTTAATTTATCAGAAACAATGCTATCGACGACTGGACGAGCCAAGGGACTTCCTAATTTGTCTTTGGTTTGTCCTTCAAACTGCAAATGAGCTTCTGGAACCAAGATCGAAAGAACAGCAGACAAACCTTCACGATAGTCTGATCCCTCTAGGTTCTTGTCTTTTTCTTTGAGGAGTCCTGTCTTTCTTGCATAGTCGTTCATAGCCTTGGTAATGGCTGTCTTCAGACCCGTCTCGTGGGTTCCCCCATCTTTTGTGCGGACATTATTAACGAAGGACAAGATGTTGTCAGAGTAACCATCATTGTATTGCATGGCCACTTCTACCTGAAAACCATCTGATTCGCCACTAAAGTAAAGAACAGGTGTCAAAGTTTCCTTGTCTTCGTTCAAGTACTCTACGAAATCTTGGACACCATTTTCATAATGAAAGGCCACATGGTTATCTTCTTCCTTGCGGAGATCGGTCAGCGTCAGCGTCACGTCCTTCAGCAAGAAGGCAGATTCTTTGATTCGCTCAGCAATGGTATTGAATTTGAAATCCGTCGTTGAAAAGATGGTTGGATCTGGCATGAAGGTGACCTTGGTCCCTGTCTTAGACTTGGGAGCAGAGCCAATCTTCTCGAGTGTTGTAACTGGTTTTCCCCCATCTTCAAAACGTTGCTTGTAGACAGCTCCATCACGCGTAATTTCTACCTCTAGCCAGCTAGAAAGGGCATTGACGACAGAAGATCCCACTCCGTGAAGACCTCCAGATGTCTTATAGCCTCCTTGACCAAACTTCCCTCCAGCATGGAGGACGGTAAAGATGACCTCAACGGTTGGTTTGCCCATAGCATGCATCCCGGTCGGCATTCCACGTCCCTGGTCTTCTACCGATAGAGAACCATCTTTATTAATCGTGACATCGATTTGTGATCCAAAGCCAGACAAGGCTTCATCGACCGCATTATCCACGATCTCCCAGACCATGTGATGCAAGCCATTTCCGTCGGTCGATCCGATATACATCCCTGGACGTTTACGGACCGCATCCAACCCTTCTAGTACCTGAATGGCATCGTCATTATAATTATTAATATTGATTTCCTTTTTTGCCACAAGGAACCTCCTGTTTGTTCATCTTTTCTATATTACAGTTTTTTAGGAAATTTTGCAAAATTTTTTCTCTCTATATGGAGATTTCTACATTCCAGTACAAAATGTTGGCTGGACACTTTCTTCAGATGTCACACTTGAACTCCAGAAATTGCTTTTTCTATCGATGGCTTTTTGATATAATGAGAGTATGATAAAAGAAATAAGTGTTTTAATTTTAGCCTATCTGTTAGGCTCCATTCCTTCGGGATTATGGATTGGGAAAATCTTTTTCCATATTAATTTACGGGAACATGGCTCGGGCAATACTGGAACGACCAATACCTTTCGGATTTTAGGGAAGAAAGCTGGGATCATCGTCTTTGCGATTGATTTCTTGAAAGGAACTTTGGCCGTTCTCCTTCCGACTTTCTTTGGAATTCAGGGGATCTCGCCAATGGTCTTTGGCCTCTTAGCTGTATTGGGGCACACTTTCCCAATTTTTGCTGGATTCAAGGGTGGAAAAGCAGTGGCGACGAGTGCAGGTGTCTTACTTGGTTTCTCGCCTATCCTGCTACTCATTTTAGCTGTTTATTTTGTAGCCAGCCTTTATTTAACCAGTATGATTTCGTTTTCGAGTGTTACCGTTGCGCTACTCGCCATTTTATCGGTCCTCCTTCTTCCTTTGACTGGATGGATCTTGCATAGCTATGATCCGCTTTTTACAGTCATTGTCTTGGCCCTAGCAACCTTGATCATTCTTCGTCACAAGGACAATATCCAACGGATCAAAGAGAAAAAAGAAAATCTCATCCCTTGGGGAAAGAACATCACCCATCAACAACCAAAAAACTAGAGCGCATACTCTAGTTTTTTTATGATTTGAACGGAAGTCATTTTACAATTCTCAAGCTCTGAAATCTGTATAAACTATAAAGCATCGACTAAGTCCATCAATATTTCCATTGGAGTTTTTCTCCTACGACCATTAACAGTTTCGATCATGTGATAAACTTTTAAACGATTGTCATTGCTAAAGACAAACTCAAAGCGAAATTGGCGTCCATTGGGTGCCACTGTATCAAATTTTGTTTTATATTTATCATGAACAGGGCTAACTGGAAATTTATTGAAGAGCAAGCGTCGTTTCTCTCCTGCTTCTTTCAGACAATTTTCTAGTTCCTGACAATAGTTGTAAAACAGCTGATAGAGGTCTTCTTCTGAAATTCTTCTTCTCCGAACCAATGATTTAAAATCCGAAAAATTTCTGCGCGGGATTTCAATGCTAAATGAAAATCCCTCCCGATTCATTCTTTCTAAAAATTCATCTCTTGAAATCATAGAACCACTCTTTCTTTTATCAATCTGTAGTGAACCCTTATTGTTTCTATACATCATCAATCCATAATGTAATCAAGCAGATCCATCAAAGTAAGTTTCTTACGACCATTGACTGTTTCAAATAGATTATAAACTCTTAGTTGTTGATTCTTTTTGAATACAAACTCAAAGCGAAACTCGCGACCATTGCATGCAGCGACATAAAATCCTGTCTGATACTTCCTCTTATTCACTACAGCTTGCATTTGCCGGTCTTCTACCTCTCTACAAAGTAAAAGAAAGATCTGATAGAGTTGCTCCTCAGAGAGCCTTTTTCTTCGAACCAATGACTTGAAGTTATTGTACGTCCACCATGGGATTTGGATGTTGAAGGAAAAACCTACCTGATTTACTTTATCGATAAATGCTCTTCTGGAGATCATACCAATTCCCTTTCTATTGGAACATCGTTTTCTCTATTATACCATCTTTTATCCATTCACAAAAAAGCATCCCAAAGTGGAATGCATTTTTCTGTTTCTTAATAGTATTCCCCTTGGCGGAAGTTCCAAGAGTTGAAATGATCGGATAAGTGCATCATGATCTTATCGATATCCAATCCCTTACGGATCACGACTGGACAAGTATTGACAGAACGGCTACCTGCTCCTTGCTCTGGGATGAGTTTACCTTCTGCATCCACCATAGAAACCATCACACCTTGTTCATAGCGCGTTTCAATTGTTTTGTCTGGTTGGATAGAAGCAACATAATCGTCGGCTTCGATGACCAAGTCCACAGCACCTTCGATGCGCTCACCGATTCCTTCGACCTTCCCGCGGTTCCCTTTACCGGATGGGTTGGCTGAAGAGGCGTAAACCATCTTGCCTTCTTTTTCCCACATTTCTTTGGCGATTTGCTCACCAGCTTTACCAAATTTGATGACAAAACATGAAGTTCCACGAACGTCTGTCATGAGTTCTTCACGTCCATCTCCGAAAGCTTGCAATTTTGCATAGGCATCTTCACGCCAAGGAAGGATACAACCAAGCAAGATATCTTCATCCCAATGTTTTTGGTAGAAGGCTTCGATTTCAGGATTCAATTGTGCAAGGGCACGAAGTTCATCCATACTTCCGCAGAGAACCACACCTGGTTTGTTGCGGTTGCGTTCTTTGGCTTCGAATTTACGTTCCAAGCCAGCCTTGTCACTGGTCATGATGATGTAGCCAACTTTGGTAGGGCAAACGATACAGCCACCCTCTCCTTTAAGAATGTCAAATCCTTCTTGTGAAAGTTGTCCGTCCCATTGAATGTGTTTTGTCATAAGTCTCTTTCCTTTTCTATTCTTTTTAGTATTGTATCAAAAAATAGTCTCAAATTCAATATATTTTCAGAAAATTCGTAATTCAGTATACAATTTTATCATTGCCAGTAAGCTGGCCGGTTCTTCTCATAAGCTGCAATCAAGTCTTCGTACTGAAGCGTAATCCCGATATCATCCAAGCCGTTGAGCAATTTGTGTTTCCAATCTTGATCGATCTCAAAGCGAAACTCTCCAACAGGCGAGATGATCTTCTGCTCTTCCAAATCCACCGTCACTGGATCTGCCGGCTTCAAACTTGCCAATTTTTGACGAACCTCTAGTGGTTGGACAATCGGCAGCATCCCATTATTAAGCTCATTATTGTAATGGATATCTCCGAAAGATCCAGCGATAACGACTTTAAAGCCATAATCAGCTAAAGCCCAGGCTGCGTGCTCCCGAGAGGAACCAGCCCCAAAATTGTCACCAGTGATCAAAATGGTTGCCTTGCGGTATTCTGGCTTGTTAAAGATAAAATCTGGATCCTCAGTATACTGGTCATCCAAATAGCGCCAAGCATACATGAGGTATTTCCCAAAACCTTTTTTATCAATCAACTTTAAGAATTGCTTGGGGAGGATTTGGTCGGTATCAATATTATCGTTCATCAAAGGAACTGTTGTTCCTGTATAAATGGTAAATTTCTCCATGCTTCCTCCTTTTACTCGACTTCCGGCATTTGCCGCACATCGACAAAGCGACCGGCGATTGCTGCTGCAGCGGCCATTGCTGGGCTACAGAGATGGGTTTTAGCCCCAAATCCTTGGCGGTCTTCAAAGTTCCGGTTGCTAGTAGAGGCACAATGGACCCCATCTGGAACCTTGTCTGGGTTCATTCCTAGACACATAGAGCATCCTGGATCACGCCATTCAAAGCCCGCATCCATAAAGATCTTGTCTAAACCTAATTTTTCGGCGGCTTGCTTAACCGGACGAGAGCCAGGTACCACAATAGCAGTTAAGTTGGGCGCAATTTTTTTGCCTTTCACAAACTTGGCTGCCAACTCCAAATCGCTGAGACGCGCATTGGTACAAGAACCGATAAAGATATAGCCTAATTCAATGTCTGCTGGTTTTTGGCCAGGTTCGAGATCCATATAATGATAAGCCCGTTCATCATTCATGTCTCGTATCTCTGGAAACGGAGTCTCAAAGTCCACTCCCATTGAAGGGTTGGTTCCCCAAGTCACCATCGGAGCAAGATCAGATACATCCATACGGATGACCTTATCATAAACGGCATCGTCATCACTAACCAGAGTCTTCCAATCAGCTACTGCGGCCTCAAAATCATCTGGCACACATTCACGTCCTCGGAGGTAGTCAAAGGTCGTCTCATCAGGATTCATGATCCCCATTTTGGATCCGAACTCGATCGACATGTTGCAGATGGTCATGCGTTCTTCCATGGTCAAGCGATCAATTGCTTCTCCCCGATACTCTACGACATAGCCAACTCCACAAGCAACACCGTAGCGCGCTATCAAAGCTAGGATGTAATCCTTTGAATAGATCCCTTTTTGTGGGGTTCCAGTGAATTCAACCAACATTTTCTTTGGTTTGACTTGCCAGATGGTTTGGGTGGCAAAGACATGCTCCACTTCACTGGTTCCAATCCCAAAGGCTATGGCACCAAAGGCTCCGTGGGTGGCGGTGTGGCTGTCTCCACAGACAATAAATTTTCCAGGCTGGGTCCGACCGGTTTCAGGGCCCACCATATGAACGATTCCTTGCTTGGCAGAACCATGGGCAGCATGATCAATCCCAAAGTCCACCACATTCTCAGCTAATTTATCAATCTGGGCTTTTGAAATCACATCTCGAATATCAAAAATATTGACCGTTGGAACATTGTGATCAAAGGTTCCAAAGGTTAAATCAGGTCGTCGGACCTTGCGTCCTGCGTCCCGTAATCCTTGAAAGGCTTGCGGACTCGTCACTTCGTGGATGTAGTGTTGGTCCACATACATGAGTTGGGGTTGCCCTTCCACTCCTGTAATCACGTGGCGGTCCCAAAGTTTATCAAAGATAGATTTTCCACTCATCGTCTTTCTCCATTTATCTTCTTGTTAGGAAATCCATTGAAGGATTAGAAAGAGGGCACCTGCTAAAAGAAGGCTACTGCCCCACCAGGTAGCTTGAAAATACCATTTCCGCACCTTGTGGTGAAAGAGATATCCACCTAGTAGAGCTCCGAATCAACCAAGCAGCCAGCTCTCAAGTAACAGGACCTTTTCAGGAATCCGCCACCTCTTTTGGATAGCTTTTCGTTTATCTAAACCATAGGTCAGAAATACGATACTATTCCAAATAGCAATAACAACTAAACAGCGATCTCTCCATGTCATCTTAGAGATTCTCAATAATGGCTGCAGTCATCTCTGCAGTAGAAGCCTGACCACCTAGATCCCGTGTCAAGATTCCTTGATTCAAGGTTTGATTGACAGCTTCTTCGATCATTTCTGCACCTGCTGTTTCTCCAAAACTGTCTCGGAGCATCATAGCAACGGACAGGATCATGGAAATCGGATTGGCAATGCCTTGACCAGCAATATCAGGTGCTGAACCATGAATTGGTTCGTACATACTTGGTCCTTGGTCAGAATGACTAGCAGATGGCATCACGCCTAGTGTTCCTGGAAGGACGCTCGATTCATCAGATAAGATATCTCCGAATAGATTCTCTGTCACTACAACATCAAAGCGGGCTGGATTGGTAATCATGATCATGGCCGCACTATCGACAAGCTGGTGCTCTAAAGTCACATCTGGAAATTCTTTGTCAACTTCTTCTGCCACTTGGCGCCACAATTTAGACGTTGCCAGAACATTTTGCTTATCGATACTGGTCACTTTCTTGCCACGTCCTTGTGCAATCTTGAAGGCTTGGCGCATAATCCGACGGATTTCTTCTGTACTGTAATCATTGATATCGCGCGCTGTATCTTCTTTCAAGATATGCTCTCCAAAATAAATCCCACCTGTCAATTCACGCACGACCACGAAGTCGACACCCTCGATACGCTCTGGTTTCAAAGGAGACAAGTGTTTCAAGGCGTCAAAAATCCGTACAGGACGAATATTGGCAAAGAGATTTAATTCCTTGCGAATAGCGAGCAGGCCTTGTTCTGGACGAACAGGAGCATTATCATACTCAGGACTTCCGATGGCTGCGAGAAGAATAGCATCCGCTCCTTTAGCTGCTTTTAGAGTATCTTGGGGAAGTGGGTGGCCAGCTGCATCAATCCCAGCACCCCCAAAAGGTTTGTCTTCTAGACTATAATCAAAGCCAATTTTGGTAGCAACGGCTGCGAGGACCTCTAGTCCAGCTGCCATGATCTCAGGGCCAATCCCATCTCCTGCAAGTGTTACAATTTTCTTTGTCATGTTTATTTCCTCTTAGGCTTGTGGAAGATCACGGTAGGAGACAGCTCGTCCCATCTCACCCGCATTCTCTTTTTGAACCAGCGTGTTAGCATTGATATAAGCGATGGCAGAGGCTTTCAATACGTCGAAGTCCAAACCAGAGGCATTGAAAATCGTATCTGTATCAACATTTTCCACGGATACCAAGACACGGGCTTGGGCATCGATCCCATCAGTCACTGCATCGATATTGTATGATGTCAAGCGAACAGTTTGGTTGAAGAATTTATCAATTGCATTAAAGATCGCTTCAACAGACCCTTGACCATTGGCAAGGAATTCAAGTACTTCCCCTTCTTCATTGCGGAGGCTAACCGCTGCTGTAATCGTTTCGTCTGCATTGGTGGTTAAGCGAAGATCGTTAAATTGGAATCCTTCTGGATTTTCCACTGCTGTACCGGCAACAAGGGCGCGGATATCGGCATCTGTGATTTCGTGTTTCTTGTCTGCCAGAGATTTGAACTTAGCAAACAATGGCTTGATGTCCTCTTCTGTGAAATCCAGTCCCAACTCATGCAGTTTTTCGACAAAGGCATGGCGACCAGACAATTTTCCAAGAGGGAGACTATTGCTCTTAACACCCACCAACTCAGGTGTGATGATTTCATAGGTAAGAGGATTTTTAAGGACCCCATCTTGGTGAATCCCAGACTCGTGTGAGAAGGCATTGCCACCAACAACCGCCTTGTTTTTAGGAATTGGAATACCAGAGTAACGAGAGACCAACTCAGAAGTGTTGATGGTTTCATTAAGGACAATCGGACTCTCCACTTGGAAATAGTCTTCGCGAATATTGAGAGCAACTGCTACTTCTTCAAGTGCCGCATTTCCGGCCCGCTCCCCGATGCCATTAATGGTTCCTTCGACACGACGGGCACCATTTTTAACAGCAGCGAGGCTATTCGCCACCGCCATACCTAGGTCATCATGGCAATGAGGTGAATAGATAATCTCGCGATCTGTCTTGACATGGTCAATCAAGTATTTGAAAATGGCACCGTACTCCGCTGGTGTCGTGAAACCGACTGTATCAGGAATGTTGATGTAGCTAGCACCAGCATCAACTGCAGTCTGTACGACTTGCAAGAGGAAATCCAATTCTGTCCGAGTTGCATCTTCGGGAGAGAATTCAACAATTTCAAATTTTGAGCGAGCGTAAGAAACGTGTTCTTTGATCGTTTCAAGGATTTCTTCCTTTGTCTTGTTGAGTTTAAACTCCCGGTGAATCGGACTGGTTGCGATAAAGACGTGAATTTGTGGATACTTAGCATCCTTCAAGGCTTCATAACAAGCATCAATATCTGATTTGACAGAACGGGCCAAACCTGTCACGGCTGTCTTGGTCAAGACCTTGGCAATCTCCTGCACAGCTGTGAAGGAATCAGGACTAGCTGCAGGAAAACCTGCTTCAATAGCAGAAATGCCCCACTTTTCCAATTGTTTAGCAACGGCAATCTTTTCTTTGATAGAAAAATTAACTCCTGGAGTCTGTTCGCCATCCCGAAGGCTGGTATCTAAAAATTCAACTTTACGCATAGGGTCTCCTCATTTCTATGTAGTGGATATAAAGAAAAACATCTCACTCGGTTAACCAAGCGAGATGTTTTTGCCCGCTTGGTAAGCCAAACAGGACTAATGCTTCTGCACTAGCCCTTATACCTCAACAACAAAGCAAATTGAATAAACTTAGCTGTTTTCATGTTTGACTTTCTCCTTTGTTCAATGTCTTGTCTAGTATTTTAGCATAGGGAAGAATCAATGTCAAGAATTTTCTACAATATTCTGAATTTTTTGAATAGAAACAAAATAGAGCTTTCAGTTCTAGTTAGATTGAGGATAAAGTCATCTTAGAAACTTCCCGTCATGAGAAAAGTGCTAGAAACACTATTGTTTCTAGCACTCGGAATTATTGAACCTAAGGAAATTTTTTAAGATGATTGTGAATTCAATTTGAATAGCCTCTTTCGCCCTACTTCTTCTGATACAAATCAAAAACGATCTTGTCATTATAGAGATCGATGGTATTGGCCTTGACATAGATTCCAAAGTCATTGTCAATTTCTGGCAATACAATGGTGATGGTAGACTGCTTGGGTGAGATCTGAACAAATTTTGGGATATTTTTATTTTTACTCAAGAGCTGCAAGACCATCCTTTGTGGAATTTGAAAGGTTCCAACTGAAAAATCCTTCACCGTCAAGAGAATATTCCCATTTTCCAATTTGGATGGTTGAAAGTAAATGTATAAGGGATAATCCTTCCCCAAGAGACTCAACTGCCCTTCTAATAGGATTTGCTGATTGTCTGCATAGACCTTGTAGTCGGACAGCTTATATTTTTTCAGAAGCGATTTGATGGTATCATTGAGTTGATCACGAGTCGTTGTCATAGTTCCAACTTTGACATCTTTGGTGCCAGCTGTTTGATGAAGCTGACTAACATCTTCTCTTGGCATCGCTAAGCGTCCTTGCACAACTATAGCGAAGGCTAAGAGAAGGCTGACCAAACCTAAAAATAACCATTTCCAAATATTGATTTTTTGAAGGAAGGGGACCTTCTCTTTGATGGGATTATTTTTGACTCCAAGTTTTCTTCGTGGCATTGATTTTCTCCAATATTGCTTGTTTCATCTTTTCATAGCCCGTATTGTTAGGGTGGAAACTATCCTCTTCATACAGGGCATCATTGATAACGGTTGTCTTCCCGTCACTGATTTCTGATACGCCCATTTTGCCATCAATTCCTTTATAGAGCAGATCATTGATCGGGACGAAATAGACTTGATCATATTGCGCGATGGTTTCTTCCGTCGTCTCATTCCAACGATCTACAGCCGTCTGGATACTAGTTAATTCAGGAAAATTCAGGTAAAGAGGATTGTAGATCCCCACTACATAAATGGGAAGATGGGGATTGTCCTTTCTGGCCTTTGTAATAATTTCTTTGAGGTTCGCTGTATAATTCTTGAGCGGCTTTTGGATATCTGACAGAGAAAAATCACTCAGATGATCGACAACAACTTTGCGCAGATCATTTCCCCCAACCGTTAAGGTCATGACACGCGCCTTTTTGAGATCCTTCTGAAGATCTGTTTGCTTCTTGAGACGATCTAAGATCTGAGCGCTTGTATTTCCAGCTACTCCATAGTTGACAGGCTGGTACTGGCCGTCATTTTCATTGGATAGGCTTTGGGCAAGGATGGGGACAAAGCCCCCTTGCTTGGTGCTATCCCCTACTCCTTCGGTCAGTGAATCCCCTAGAGCTACATAAGTATAGGTGATTTCTTTCGCAGCTGTTTTGGGCTTGGTCATGCGAGGAGATGCAGTTGGTAGCAAAGCACGAAATAGAAAGACAAAGACAAGAAGGCTGGTTAAAAAGAAAACCAAGCCTTGCATCATTTTTTTAAAATTCATATAAATACGATCGCTTATCCTTGAAAAATCACTTGTCCATCACAGATTGTATAAGCAACTTTCCCTTTTAATGTTTCGCCCACAAATGGTGAATTGCCCGCTTTTGAAGCGAAATGATCCGATACCAGACGATCTGCTTCTGGATCAAAGATAGTTAAATCTGCCGGTCCATCCACTGCAATATAGCCAGCATCAAAATCATAGAGACGTGCTGGATTATAGGACATCTTTTCAAGCAATTGCATCAGGCTTAAATGGCCAGCATGCACCAAGTAGGTCAAACCAAGAGAGAGCGAAGTTTCAAGCCCAGTCATTCCAGATGGTGCTTTGGTAATATCAGGAACATTCTTCTCATCTGCATGGTGAGGCGCGTGGTCAGTCGCAATCACGGAGATGACGCCTGACTTCAAGCCTTCAATCACTGCTAGACGGTCAGATTCTAAGCGAAGAGGTGGATTCATCTTAGCATTGCTTCCTTTAGTCAAGAGCAGACTTTCTGTTTTCGAAAAGTGTTGAGGTGCCACTTCTGCCGTCACATGAGCTCCTAATCCTTGGGCAAATTCCACCACCTTGACACTTTCTTCCTTGGAGAGGTGTTGGATATGGAGGTGAGCGCCTGTCGCATGGGCAATCATGGCATCCCGCGCAGCCATAGAATATTCGGCTACACCCGTCGCCCCACAGACATGGAAGTGTTCCTTGGCAATGTTCTCATTCAAACCAAGAATGCCATTCAACTCAGGGTCTTCTTCATGCAGACTAATAAAGGTTCCTAGACGCTTAGCTTCTTCCAATGCTTCACGGACAACCTTAGTGCTTTGAAGGGGAATCCCATCATCTGAAAATCCTACTGCACCAGCCTTAAGCAATCCTTCAAAATCTGTCAGGTGTTGACCGTCAAAGTTCTTGGTCACTGTCGCAACCGTATGAATGTGAAGATTTTCCTTGGCTGCAGAAGCTAAGACTTCCTCTAAGGTCGCAATATCTGAAATGGTCGGATTAGTATTGGCCATCATGACTACTCGAGTAAAACCACCAGCAGCTGCGGCTAAGGCACCCGTATGAATGTCTTCTTTATGGGTTTGACCGGGTTCACGGAAATGCACGTGCACATCGATCAAACCAGGAGCTACAACCAAACCAGTAGCATCAAGCACCTCTTCTCCATCCGTTGGGAGGTTTTCAGCGATCTCTACAATTTTCTTTCCTTCGATGCGAAGGTCACAGACTTGATCCAAACCGGTCTTAGGATCCATGACACGACCATTTTTAATGACAACCATTGCATTCTCCTTTATTCATAAAAATCAACATGCGACTCTAACAAGCGGTCGCCGTCATAGCGAAACATTGCTGAAAAGAAGGGTTTATCCTCCAACAACCACTCGACAAAGGTGTGGTCCCCTTCCCAGGTTGGTTTTGAGAGAACTTGATCATAAGGTACCCACTCCAAGGTCCCTTCGTTACACTCGATCAGTTCTCCCTCAAAATCTGTTACCTTGAAGACATAGGTGTACCAGTCCAAATCTGGAGTAAACTCCGGAAAGGTAATAATCCCTTTCAAGACTGGCTTAGCTCTAAGGCCGGTCTCCTCAAAAATCTCACGCGCAGCACACTCCTGTGGGGTTTCCCCGCGTTCTAATTTTCCACCAACCCCGATCCATTTGCCTTCATGGACATCATTGGGCTTTTTATTGCGATGCAACATGAGAAATTCTTTCCCATTGTCAATGTAACAAATCGTTGCTAATTGTGGCATTTCTTTCTCCTATCTTAACCAATCAATCGGCTCACGTCCCGCCTCTTTCAAAAATTGATTGGTTTTTGAAAAGGGTTGGGAACCAAAGAATCCTCGGTAGGCCGATAAAGGACTTGGGTGAGCTGATTCAAGGACTAAATGTCGATCGTTGGTAATCAGAGGCTTTTTCTTACGGGCATAAGATCCCCAGAGGATAAAGACAACTGGCTCCTCCAACTCATTGACCACCTTGATCACAGCATCTGTGAAAGGCTCCCAAATTTGACCAGCATGACCATTGGCCTGACCAGCTGGCACTGTCAAACAGGCATTGAGCAAGAGCACTCCTTGCTCTGCCCAAGAGGTCAGATCATGGGAACGCTTCTCTCCGATATCTGAGCGCAATTCTTTGAGAATATTTTGCAAAGAAGGCGGCTCTGGTACATGATCCGGAACAGAAAAACTTAAGCCCTGCGCTTGATCCGGTCCATGGTAGGGATCTTGGCCTAAGATCAAGACCTTGACCTGATCCATCTCTGTCGTCTGCAATGCCTTAAAGACCTTGTCACGCGGTGGATAAACCACTCCTTTGCTATAGACTTCATTCATAAAGTCATTGATCTGGTGAAAATACCCTTCTGGAAGATGGGATTTGATGGCTTCATGCCAGGGTGAATGCTGCATGGAAACTCTCCGCTATCCAATAAATTCTTACCTTCCATTATACCACATTTGGTGCAGATCTACTGGATAAAAAAGAGGCTGGACATTTTTGTCCAACCTTTATTACTGCCTGTCAAACAAGCCAGAGCTTTTATGTATTTTCTTTCTTGGTAAATCCTGCTAGACCGATCGAAGCGACTAGTAAAATTTGCGGTAAGAATTGGATGAGGTAGCGGGTCTTCCCACCTTCAAAGATGGTTAAGAAGAGCAAACCACCAAAGACTGCTAAGGAAAGGAAGTTAAAGTCATCTGTATCTCGACGTTTGAGATAAGCTCCAACCAAACCAGCCGATAGGACGATCCAGATCAGCTGCTTGACAAATTCATAATACTTGTACTGCGGTCGATCAATGCTGAGGAAATAGGTCCGCACCCATTTTGCCAAACCATTATTTTTAGTCAGAGGTGCATAGAGAGGATTGATAAAAGGCGTCTTCTCATACTCTACATCTCGGTACAGCCAGCCCAGGGTCCCTTCTGCTACTGTCAAAGATTGCTTGTAGTAGATATGCCCGATCAAACCGAACGGTCCGTACTCCTTGAGACGGCGTTTGATTTCTTTGATCACATTTTCTTTTTTAAAGAGGCCATTGTTGTAATCCGAGCGCTTATCCTCATCGATATAGGCTAGCAAGCCTTCTTTCATATCTTCTTGGTTGTGCCCCATATCTGTCAAGCCCAGATTGATAAACAAGAGCGGTCCTTTAGCCAACCCTTCTTGTTTCAAGATCGGTACAACTCTTTGATGATTGACCGCTGTATTCAATCCTGCAAAGACAAAGCCCGTCATCATCACGGTCACCGTAGCAATCTTGCCAAAGGCCTTCCAATTTCCTCTGAAGAAGAGCACAGCCCAAAAGGCAATCATGACAATAATCGTCGTTGGACGGATCAACATGTTCACGCCAGATAAGATTCCCAAACCAACAATCTTCTTCCAGGAGACTGCTTGATCTTTCTTCAAGAGATCCAAGGCCCACCATAACTGAAGAGCGATCAAAGGAAGTGGCGGAATGTCCGTATACATGGAATAGAAATACGGCGAGTAACAGATCAAGCTCACATAGAAGAGATAGACTAGATCAGCCGTTTTTTGATTGAAATGCTTCTTACATAGCTTATATAAGAGAACTGCACCCAGATTGACATAGAGGATATTGAGAGCCTGCATGACCCACAGACCGCTAGAGCCAAATAAGACATAGAAAAACTTCTCGTAAAGAAAGAGCGGAATGTTATTGGGATTGCGACTAAGGTAGTTGGTGATAGAGGATTGCTTAAGAAGATCAAAAGCCCCTTTGAAAACAACCGCAGCATCCCGACGGATAAAGAGCTCCGCACAGACCATGACGATCAACTGAAAGACAACCGCTCCAAGCAAGAAGCCTTTTTTGTGTCGGGTCAACCAAGCAAAGGCACTCTTTAGCCCATCGCGTTTCAACCAGGCTAGCAGAAATAGCAATCCAGCACCTAAAATGGCTAGCCATGAAATCTCTCTCAGATAGGTCACACTGATCAAAAACCAGTGGACCATCACTAGCAACATGACAACATGAAGCATCCCAAATAGAATACGTTTACTTTTCGATAACATAGGTCCATTATATCAAAAAAACAGCATTTCTGCTGTTTTGGGGTGGTACGAAATCATTCAGGTTGGGGAATAATCTTAATTATTTAGGGTCTTTCTTAAAATCAAACTCTATTTCCCGAGGCTCTGTGAATTCAAGGCCTCTATAAAAAAGAACAACCAACAAATATAAAATCAATCCCAAAAACAAGCCCATTTGAACAAAATATGCTAAAAACAGAACAATAGAGCTTAAACAAACAAGGGCAAACAATTGACGTTTTCTCATTTTTCGCATTCACCACACCTCGGTTCCATTTGCTGTTTTTTGAAGATACTCTGTAGGCTTTATCTGACCAACAAATACTAGTTCTGCTTCATTTTTCTTAACAAACCGTTTCAACTGCACATATCTAGCAATAGCGACCAGCCATAAAGTGATCATAACTGCAAATAGAAACAAAAAGACATTTATCGCCCCTTCTCTAACATTCAAATCAAGATTTGCTTTCCCAAAGAAAAGGTCCATGGGAAGGATCTTTCTAAATGTCCTTGCTAATAATAGGCCTAGTGGAACACCAATCAAAGAATAAATATTTGCTGGTGCTTTCTTTGAAAAAATTTGATCTTTAAACGAATGGTTGGTCTGGTACACTTTTCGGTACTTGTCGAAAGGGATTTTACTATTGCGTTTGACGATGAATTCTTCCCCTTGATCTGTCACCAACAAAAAGTACCCCCAGAGTGGCCTTTTCCCATTCAAACTGATATTAAAACATTGACCTCTTTTGATCATTGAAAATCCTCTCATTCAACCAAACATATATGAATGTGCTTTTTATTTCAGATAGGTCGGAACAATTCAACCTAACAAAGCTAGAATACATACTAACCCAAGATAAATTCCAACCGTTAGAATCATTCCGATTTTATAGAAACCGACTAAGCCGGCATATCGTTCGACAAAACCGATCTGTGGGTCGACTGGATTATAAAAAACTGTCATAGGAGACCCAATTGGGAATATCATCCGCAAATCCAGATTTTTGCCGGCTCCAAGAACATAGGTTCTATCGAAAACATTGGCCTGCCTAGATTTGGAAGAAGTCTCCCTAAAATAAGCGTAGGAAAAGGTCTTTTGGTATCTTTCACCCTCGACTTGATACTCCACCACAGGCAGAGAAATAAGCAGTTGATTTTTGTAATCAAAAGCAACTACTTCTCCCAGAACTTTTGCGGTTGATTCTGTTTTCACTTTTATTTCACGACGATACAAGGTGTAAAAGATAAGCAGCATGATCAAGAAAACAAGTGTCAGAATGCCCAACCTAAGCCAGAATGTTGTTACTGTCATTGATTTTTTACCCTTTCACATAAACTTGTTGGTTTCAAATCCCTTGAAAAAATTTTTACTCTCCTCTTTTCAACCAATTCTGTTGCTGTGCTTTTTCTGCAAGATCTTTTGCTTTATTGAGATCTAGTGAATTTGAATCTGATGGGGCATTAGATTCGATCTCTTCCTTCAATTCTTGTAAAGTTTGAACATCTTTCGGGGTTAAATTAGAGACTGTGCTAGATTCTTTTTCTGTCGAATTTTCTGGCACAGACTGGATCTCTCGATAGGTATTGATCACTTCAGTTCCTGCGTCTGTTGTCGGAAGAGGACGATAGAACATGAAGAAGCCAATAATGACAATCAGAAGAGCCGTAGCTGATACCAAAAAACCTTTCTGCAGATTCTCTGTAGTTATTTTAGTATCTTTAGTAGACAAGACTTTCCAGTCTGGATGTTCTTCCTCAGCTTCTTTTTTGGCGTTGAAAGCAGGGGTAACCAAGAATTGGTTCATCAAGGTCAGTGCCCCCAAGGCCATCAATAGAAATGGGATATGACGTGATTTACTAATGACCACTAAAATTCCTCCCGCAATAGCAATCAAACTAATGATGATATTGACGGTAAACCAGACCCGAGCCTGCTTCTTCATTTGCAAATAATGTTCTTTTGTCATCTTATTCTCCCTTAAAAATAGTTTTTCCTTCATCCATAAAAACAATTACTACTATCATACCGGATTTTACTTTGAGATTCAAGTTAACCACCAACTAGTGAAAATAGTATAAAAAAGAAGCGTTAGAAACGCTTCCGTCCTATTATTTATCTTGCCAAGTTTCTTGGTTTTCCTTGAAACGGTGCAACAACTCTAAACCTTCAGAAGTGATGTAACCTTGTTCTTCTGCCAAATGAATCAATTCTGTATAGTTAGACAAGGTTTCAAGTTGAACGCCAGCTTCCGCAAATTTCTTATCGGCTTTCTCCAATTGGTAGGTGAAGATAGCTACGACACCAAGAACGTCCGCCCCTTCACGCTTGGCAGCTGCGACAGCATCCAAGACAGATCCACCAGTAGAAATCAAATCTTCCACTACGACCATCTTTTGACCTTGTGGTACACGGCCTTCAATTTGATTACCAGCACCGTGGTCTTTTGGTTTGCTACGGATGTAGGCAAATGGCAAATTCATCTTGTCCGCAATAATAGCTCCGTGAGGAATCCCAGCAGTTGCTGTCCCTGCAATCACTTCTACTTCAGGGAAAGCTTCCTTAATTTTATCTACAAATCCATTTTCGATCAAGGTGCGAGTTTCTGGATAAGCGAGTGTTACACGGTTATCTGTATAAATTGGGGATTTGATCCCAGATGCCCAAGTAAAAGGTTCTTCTGGTTTCAAATAAACCGCTTCGATTTTCAAAAGATGGCTAGCAATATCTTTAGCTAATGACATGATGACTCCTTTTTACGATTTTAATCATATACGAATTAAATCATTTTTTGATTTAAACAACAACATTTCAGGTTAGTGAATAGTTTAGGAAAGATCCCATCGAACTTTCCGTAGAACGTCTAAGAAGCTGTGCTTCAAGACGTTCTTAACTATTCCACTGTCTCTTAATTTCATGGTAAGCGTCCCATGGGTTTTCTGCTTGGATGATTGGGCGTCCAACGACAATATAGTCAGATCCAATTTTATGAGCTTCTTGTGGCGTCATGACCCGTTTTTGGTCGCCGATTTCAGCTCCAGCAGGACGAATCCCTGGTGTTACACAGACAAAGTCTGATGAAGTGGCATCCTTGATCAAGGCTACTTCATGGGCTGAACAGACAACGCCATCCAAGCCTGCTTCTTGGGCCTTGCGAGCATAATTAACTACAGACTCTTGGACCGTTGTTTGGATGTTTTGGCAATCACGCATGTCTTCTTCACTAGTAGAAGTCAACTGGGTCACGGCTACCAATTTAGCTCCTTCACCAAGAGCTGCCTTGGCTTCGCGCATCATCTCTACACCACCGGCTGCGTGGACCGTCACCATATCTACTCCGAAGGTCCCCAGTACGGACATGGCTGATTTGACTGTATTTGGGATATCATGCAATTTTAAATCAAGGAAAATGCTGTGTCCAAGCCCTTTGAGGTAATGTACAATTTCAGGACCAACTGCATAGAAAAATTCCATTCCGATTTTTACAAATAATTTTTCGTCTTCTGGAAAATGCTCTAAAAAGTTTTTGACATCCTCGAAAGCTGGGAAGTCAAGGGCGATAATAGGACGTTCTTCACGCATGGATTACTCCTTTTTTTGATTGATCATTTTATCTACAAAAAAACCTTGCCCGAGGCAAGGTTACACGAAAATTAGGTAGGAACAACTACCATGATTCACCGTCTAGACCTTAGGAGCCTCTCTGGACTGCTTTAAAGGTTTTTATTTATTGTAGTACGATATTTGGGAAAAGTCAAGGATTTACAGTAGATTTTCCCGTACATGTTTTCGGAAGTTCTCAAGGGTGTCAATACCATAGCGATCCATGACCTGTGGCAGATCTTCTATGATGGTTGGACATGCATAAGGATCAGTGAAATTAGCGGTTCCAACTCCAATTGCAGAGGCACCAGCAATCATCATTTCAATGGCTGCTTCTGCTGAATCGACGCCTCCCATTCCGATAACCGGAAGTTTAGTGGATTGGGCAACCTGACGGATAAGTTTTAAAGCAACTGGGAAAACGGCTGGACCCGACATGCCTCCGGTTCCATTAGCAATGATAGGCTTACCAGTCTTGAGGTCAAAGCGCATCCCAACCAAGGTATTGATCATGGTCAAGCCAGTCGCCCCTGCATCCTCTGCTGCTTTTGCGACCTGCGTGATGTCTGCCACACTAGGCGTTAACTTGACATAGACAGGGACTGAGGACGCTTCTACCGCTGCTTTCACAGCCGCATAGGCCAACTCAGGAACCTGCCCGATTAAGAGACCATTGTTGCCATGGTCTACGTTTGGACAAGAGATATTGAGCTCAATGGCCTTGACATTTGGCGCTTGCGAGATCTTGCCTGATACCGTCGCATACTCTTCGTTGGAGAAGCCAGCTACATTGGCAATAATTGGAAGCTCTGGATAATGTTGGGCCAACCAAGGAAGTTTTTCTGCTAAGACCACATCTACGCCTGGATTTTGGAGCCCAATAGCATTGAGCATGCCTGCAGGCGTCTCGGCGACACGTGGCGTTGGATTACCAAAACGAGCCTCAGCAGTTGTTGCCTTGATCATGATGGATCCAAGCAAGTCTAAGTCATAGTATTTGGCATATTCTTGACCAAAGCCAAAACAGCCAGAAGCCGGAATGATTGGGTTTTTCAAGTCTAATCCTGGTAAGGATACAGCTAATCGATTACTTGTCATACTTTCCTCCCTACATCACAATCGTACCGGTTTCAAAGACCGGTCCGTCTTCACACACGCGCTTATTGGCTGCTTGGCTTTCATTTTCTAAATGCACCACACAGGCATAGCAAGCACCCATCCCACAGGCCATACGCGATTCCATGGAAATATAGGCGCGAGGATGGTCATGGAATTTGGTATTGACATATTTGAGCATACCAGGGGCTCCACAAGAATAGATAGCGTCAAACTCCTGGTCCATCTGATCAATGACCGTAGAGACATAGCCCTTAGTGCCATAAGTCCCATCATCTGTCGTTACAGTGACATGAGCAACCTTAGAAAGCTCTTCTTCCAAAATAACGGCTTCTTTGGTCGCAAAGCCGACAACCACTTCAACTTCCACCCCTTGCTCATGGAGTTGTTTGGCCACTTGGACCAAAGGAGGAACACCGATCCCACCTCCAATAATCAAGGCTTTCTGACCTTGGCCGAGATTGGTGAGATCAAAGCCATTTCCCTGCGGCCCCATGACACTGAGTTTGCTACCAATTGGCAATTGGGAAAAGATAGCTGTCCCCCCACCTTCGATGCGGTAGATCAAGCGACACGTCTGTGTCTCAAGATCAATCTCAGAAATTGAAATCGGACGGCGAAGGAGCTTGGCCCCATCAGGGACGCGGATATGAAGGAATTGACCTGGCAGCATCTGCGCCACCATTTCCCCCTTTAAGATCATAGAATAGATGCGGGGAGCGATCTCTTCTTGAGCGACTAGCTCCATCTCCTCCATCATGATTTTTCCAAAGCGTTTTTTACAACTGTCACTGACCATTGGTTTCCTCTTCTTTCTTCCAGCAAAAAAGACCTCGCAAAAGCAAGGTCCCACAAATGATCAGCTAGACTCCGTCCGCTGATCTTTTTTCTGTCTTTCCTTGCAGGCCTCTCTGGACCTCTTAAAGGTTAAATTTGTCTCATTATATCGCGCTCCTTCTCGCTTGTCAAGTAGAAATCGGTGACTTAGGAAGCTTTCTTGGGATCAAAATTTTCTGGAATCGGCTTGATGTATTGCATAGCGATTCGGTTTTCTGGCTTGCGATCGACCAAGTAGAGAACCAACAAGAAGATCCATTCCAGGGGCTTCATTAGATAGTAAATGACATCCATAGCCCATTTCTTCTTGATATGTTTGGCAAAGGGATAGCCATAGCGGTCGTAATTGCGACGCAAGAAGCGATGGAATCGTGGCGTCTTTTCTTCTAACACCTGCTCAAAGGCATTGGCAATACAAAGCTGGCGATTGACAACAACTGGATGGCCGTGGCGGACACCCATCCGCTGGGGCTTGACAACTTTTTCATGCCCACCAGCCGCAACCGTACAGAGATAATGCTCATCAATGATGAGATTCTGAGGAGGGATCTTCTGTGAGAAGGCCCAGTCAGCTGTATTGGTCCAGGCCTTGATCATAGAATCCGGTTGCTGCCCAAAGAGCATGAGAACGAGGACAACGAGAGCAAGGGTTGGAAGGGCAACAAGAACTGCAAGCCATGGCCAGTTGCGCGACTTGTTTAAGAGCTGATGGAGCCATTGAAGTAGACGATTCTCATAGCTTATCTCTGTTCGATCTTCCTGCCAATCCTTGATGCGAACCCATAAGAGATGGATGGAATAGATCAGTAAGAAAAAGGTGTGAAAACTTGCTACCTGCAGTTGATTATCAAAAACTAAAAGAAGAACCACTCCTCCTAGAATACCACTGATGCAGAAGACATTTGCTAACGGCGAAAGTGAATTCGCATCCCGGTAGGAATAGATAATCAAGGCTAGTAAAGTAAGAGCTGCCAGTGTGAAGAAGGTCGGATAGGCGCCAGACCAGATCAGGGCATGCTTCTGAGAATTGATCAAGGGCTCATTCCATTCGTAAAAGGTCATATCCTTGACAATGAAAATAAAAATCGCTTCTAGAAAGCAGCCAAAGAGTCCAAACCAAAGAACAATTGTAGGCTGTTGTTTTTTCTTTTTGATAGGCTTAGGACTCGGTGATTCAATTGTGAATGCGTCATCTTCTCTTGCCTCTTCTCCTTCCTTTGGCCCTCTCTCTTCAAACAGATCCGGATCTTTGGGAGCTTCTTCCTCTGCTTCTTTGAACTGGATGCTGGACCACCGCCCAATCCCATAGATAATGACAAAAATATTGGGAACAAAGAGGGCTACGGTTAGACCGTAGGGCAAGAGCTTCATCGTAAATGAAATGATCTCCCAAACACTAAATTGGATGAATGGATCCGATAGAGCATAGATCGACTGACTAATGACCAAATAGATGTAAAAGACCAATAGAATCAGTGCATTGGTCACAAAATTGATCTGCAACAGACCTGCTGTGAAATGGGTTTCCAATTCCTTATCCTTTTTCTTATACCAGGAAACTAGTTTTTTCATAAGATCTCCTCAATCAATTTTTTACCATTCTATCAATCAGATCTTATCTTAAGCAAGGCAAAACTGTATTTTCCCATCAAAATCAGTCCCCAGATGGAGATTTTGTTCCCAATTTTCTATTTTTTAAATATTTGATCTAGCCTACTTCCTATTACCTCCCTCAGCCTGCATTATACTCTGATACAGTCCTTGAAAGACCACATTTTACGGGAAAAACGCGCTTTTTTATGTTAAAATAAAAGCATGAGAATACAACAATTACAATACATTATCAAAATCGTCGAAACCGGCTCTATGAATGAGGCCGCTAAACAACTCTTCATCACGCAACCTAGCCTTTCCAATGCCGTCAAGGACTTGGAAAATGAGATGGGGATTGAAATCTTTATTCGGAATCCTAAAGGGATCACTTTGACCCGCGATGGGATGGAGTTCCTCTCTTATGCCCGCCAGGTGGTGGAGCAGATTGACCTCTTGTCCGAGCGTTATAAAAATCCTGTGGGTTCTCGTGAGCTTTTCAGCGTCTCTTCACAGCACTACGCCTTCGTGGTTGAGGCCTTCGTTTCACTATTGAAGAAAAGCGACATGGAAAAATACGAGCTCTTCCTACGGGAGACGCGGACTTGGGAGATCATCGATGACGTCAAGAATTTCCGAAGCGAAGTTGGAGTTCTCTTTTTGAATAGCTACAACCGGGATGTCCTCTCTAAGATGCTGGATGATAATCACCTGATTGCCACCCACCTCTTTACAGCGCAACCTCATATCTTTGTCAGCAAGACCAATCCTCTTGCCAAGAAAGAGATCGTCCACTTGTCTGATCTGGAAGATTTCCCATACCTTAGCTATGACCAAGGGACCCACAATTCCTTCTACTTCTCAGAAGAGATCCTCTCTCAAGAGCATCATAAGAAATCCATCGTCGTCAGTGACCGGGCGACCCTCTTTAATCTCTTGATTGGTCTGGATGGCTACACCATTGCGACCGGGATTCTCAACAGCAATCTCAACGGAAATAACATTGTCTCCATTCCCCTTGATATCGAAGACCCAATCGAGCTGGTCTACATCAAACATGAAAAAACAGCCCTCTCAAAAATGGGAGAAAAATTCATCGAGTACTTGCTTGAGGAAGTGAAGTTTGATAAGTAAAAAAATATCTGAGTGATCCATGTTCACTCAGATATTTTTTATTGTCTTAATTGTGAAAATACTTCCCCAATTTTTCCTTCAATAACTAGGTCTGCTTGCTTGTCTTGTGGGATACTGGTTTTATTGATGACAACCAGCTTCTTCCCTCGGAAATACTGAATCAAACTGGCTGCTGGGTAGACCACAAGAGAGGTTCCACCGATAATCAGCAGATCAGCCTCTTGAATGGCTTGAGCAGCTTGGCTAAAGACGTCCATATCCAGAGGTTCCTCATAAAGAGTCACATCAGGTTTGACCACCTTGCCACAGTCCAAACAGTGTGGAACCGGGCCTTCTAAAGCTAGAAAGGCCTCCAAATCATAAAATCGCTGGCAACCCGTACAGTAATTGCGGTCGGCACTGCCATGGAGCTTCAAAACTTTTTTAGAACCAGCCATTTCATGTAGACTATCAATATTTTGTGTCACCACTGCCTTGAGCTTACCGGTCTCCTCAAGCCGAGCCAGATACCGATAGGCTGCATTGGGCTTGGCATCTGGGTAGAGCAAGTACTTCTTGTAAAAATCGAAAAAGTCCTCTGGATAGCGCTCAAACATGGTATGGGAGACCAATTGCTCGGCTGTCAAATGCCGCCCTACCTGAACACTATAGACACCGTCTGAGCTTCGAAAATCTGGAATATTTGACTCCGTGGAAACTCCTGCCCCTCCGAAAAACACAATCCGTTGACTCTGATCAATCATCTCCTGTAGTTGAGCAATCTTATCCATCTACTTCTCCTTTAGTAGTTCTTCCATGACAGCATTGGCCTGATCAAAATAAAAGTTAACTTGATCATAATGGATGCCTGTATAGCTTGCAAGGTCAATCAAATTCTTCATAAAATCCTGAGAAGAGAAACCCGTCGTCCGATGGAGCTCTTCCTCATCAAAGGGCTTGATCAAGTGGGCCAGGGGGTTGCGAACTGATTTTTCTAACTCCCGCAATTGTTGGGCTTCAACTTTGACGCTATCTGGAAAATCCAACTGCACAATCAACTCCGTCAAACTGGACGAATTGACCACACTTTCGCTGTGGAATTGCTGCAGGATATGGTTGTCGGACGCATGCAGGCTCTCAAACTTCCAACGGTCATAACTGGATTCTTTAGAGTTATGGATATAGTTGGTAATATCAGGAATTTTCAACTGAATCAATCGCATAAAGATCCGATAGATAGCTGGGCTAACGGCACGAACAAAGTCAATAATCTGCTCATTTCGCAACTTCGCCTCTAAGTCATAAAGGTAGTTGGCCAACTGTTCATCTTCTGGATCTTCATGCCAAAAAAGCTGAAAACCAGTCGCTTCTAGCAACTCGGTTCTCAACTTTTGATTCATGACAGGTTGGATATTAAGCTCTCGACGCTCCGCCATTAACTGTAGTAAGCTCACCAACAAATCCGGTACTTCTTCCTGCTGCTTGATAGAGCGCAGAGCCCGGCTGTAGTGATAATTTTGGAGATCGTAGAGCCATTCATCATGAAAGAATTTTGCCATTAGTCTGCAATCAAGGTCTCAAGACCAACTTTCATCATGTCTGTGAAAGTATTTTGACGTTCTTCAGCACTTGTATCCTCATCTGGATTGACCAAACTGTCTGAAATAGTCATGATAGCAAGCGCATCAACATGGTGTTGAGCAGCAAGATAGTAAAGAGCTGCTGCTTCCATTTCTACAGCTTTCACACCCCATTTACCAAGCTCGATGTTCTTTTCACCGTAGTTTGAGTAGAAAACATCTGATGACAAAACATTACCAACGTGAGTGGTCATACCAAGATCTTTGGCAATATGGTAAGCCTTGTCTAAAAGATCAAAGCTAGCGATTTGTGGGAAATCGTATTGAGGCCAGTCGTTACGGATGATGTTTGAGTTGGTTGCAGCAGCTTGTGCCAAGACCAATTCACGGACGTGGACATCGCCATTCAAAGAACCAGCTGTACCCACACGGATCAATTTCTTCACGCCGTAGTCCACGATCAACTCACGCGCATAGATGGAGATGGATGGCATCCCCATTCCAGTACCCATGACAGATACACGGTGACCCTTGTAGGTACCGGTGTAACCAAACATGTTACGGACTTCGTTGAAGCAGACAGCGTCTTCAAGGAAATTCTCAGCAATAAATTTCGCACGAAGAGGATCCCCAGGAAGAAGAATTTTATCAGCAATTTCACCCTGCTTAGCAGCAATATGGATAGACATAGTTTATGATACAAAGAGCGACCAGAAAGCGACTGAAAATTAGGAATCTGACGAGAAATCCTGATTTCTCAGTCAGATTATCTATTTTCCGAGCTTTCCGCTCGTGTTCAAATTAGAACACATGCTCTACCTTTCTTTTTTATTTTTTTAGAATAGGCGTTAAAGAGGCAAAGTAAAAATAGGAAACTGACGACGCATCGCAGATGCTAGACAGTTTATCTTTTTTACACAGTTCTCCGCCCGTATTCAGTTCAGCGAATACGGTTAACCCATCCTTTCTTTTTTTATTGAATAATTAGGAGAGCTTTCCGCTCGTGTTCAAATTAGAACACATGCTCTACCTTTCTTTTTTATTTATTTTGTTAATGAATCCAAAAACGCAAAGAGTTTGGCATTCATTTCTCGATAATCGTAAGCACGAATGGCTTCAGGTTTTTGAACAAAGGTCAATTTTTGACTTTGTTCTTCCAAAACTTCTTCACCGTCAGCAGCAATCAAGAGATCGACTGCTTCTGGATCAAATTCCAAGTGGGCTTGGAAGGCATAATGTTTCGGACTAAAGCGAATCATCTGACGTGGACACCCTTGACTGGTTGCAAGAACGACAGCATCTTCTGTCAATCCTGGCATATCACCATGCCAGTGACCAGTTTCAAGAGTTGCTCCAAACTCACCGACATGCGGATCTGTGAGTCCTTCAGGCGTCAAGGTCACAGGATAAACCCCAATCTCACGTTCTGGACTGTGCTCATACTTCGCTCCATAGGCGACAGACAGGAGCTGGGCACCAAGACAGACCCCAACAATATAACGATCAGCCTTGATGGCTTTTTGAATCAGCTCAATCTCTGCCTGAGGATCGTAGTATGGAAAAGTTTCCCGATCTTCATCTGGCGATTGAGGTCCTCCCATGATGATCAAAAAGTCGATCTCATCCACTGTCTCTGGTAAGACTTCATTCTCATAGACTTTGGTCGTGGTTACCTGATGGCCACGCTCCTGCGCCCATTTTAGATAAGCGCCCGGCACTTCAAAGGTTTCATGCAGTACAAAATGTACCTTCATCGTTTCTTCTCCCATCTCTTTCGAATCACGTAAGACAGACCAGCCGCAAGTACCAGCGGGATTGTCAAACTCAAAGACTGCCCTGTAAATCCAAGGCTCAGCGCAATGGCTGTCAGAGGAGCTTCTAGGGTCGTCCCTAAAAAGACTGTAGCTCCAAGTAACATCCCTATAGCTGGATCCAGATGAATCCCAAGGACTGTCAAAAGCAAGGTCACTAGATAGCCAGATCCAATCCCTAAGGCAAATGATGGTGTCAAGGTACCCCCATAAGCACCATTGCGCAAGAGAAGGTAAACCAGAAGTCCCTTCACTGCTAGAGTCAGTGGAAGATAAGGAATCGACTGGCTAGACAAGAGGGCTTGTGCTAGTACCTGGCCATTTCCCATAAAGATAGGAAAAAAGGCTACTAGGCTCCCCAGCACTAGAAAGGCTAGAGGAAGAGCCCAAAGAATCGTCCTATCCTTCCGCCGTTTGTGACTAGCCCGCTTGGCGAGGAAAGCAAAGACCAGAGCCAAGGGAGTGACCAAGAAAGCAATCACAATAGCCTGTAAAAAACTGCTAGCCGACCATGAGACAGCGGACAGTTGATAAATGGCCTCCTGACCAACGATGGACTGAGCGACCCAGGTGGCCAGATAAGTACTGGTCAAAATCAGTAGAAAGTACTGCCAACTGAAGGCGAGCCCTAAGGTCTCAAAGACAAACAAGCTACTGGCAAAGGGGACCTGATAGACCGCAGCCAAACCGGCTCCAGCCCCACAGGCGATCAAGACTTTTCGCTCTTTGAGAGCTAGTGAGAATCCCTTCGCCAAGCGACCAGCTAGAAGAGCCCCGACCTCACGTGGGGCTCCTTCTTTTCCGACCGATGCGCCTGCTCCAACAATTGCCACCTGCATCCCTGAATGAAGGAGGTGGGCTAAGGGCGCTGGTTCCCTGTCTCCAGCTAAGTCAATTTGCTTGCGAATAGACAGGATCTGATAACGCCTTTGCAGGACATACCAGAAGCCAGCTGCCAAGCACCCAGTCACACACAAAACCAGAAATCTACGGAGACCTCCTGCTGCTTGAAATTGCTGGAGCAAATCCGACTTATCTTGACCAAAGGCCAGCCCTTGCACCCCTTCTAGTAGATAATGACAGGCAATTCCGACCAGACCTGTCCCAATCCCTAATGATAAGGTGGCTAGAAGCAACCTCAGCCCGTAGGGCAGACTTTGGAGTCGTACTTTCATTGGATTAGAGTTCAGCAAGAATCGCTTTTAGCAATCCTTTGAAGTCGCCTTTGACGCGCTCTGTCACTTCTACTACTTCTTCGTGGTTGAGCTCTTCTTGGAAACCAGCCGCAAAGTTGGTAATACATGAAATACCAAGAACCTTCAAGCCAGAATGCGCTGCAACGATGACTTCAGGAACGGTTGACATACCGACAGCATCTGCACCAAGCGTCTTGTAAGCACGGATTTCAGCTGGAGTTTCGTATGTTGGCCCAGTCACACCGATATAAACCCCATCATCCAATTTGATACCCAATTTGTCTGCTACTTTATGAGCAGTCTCACGATATTCTGGAGTGTAGGCTTTTGACATATCTGGGAAACGTGGACCAAAGTCATCCAAGTTTTCACCGATCAATGGGTTTTGACCAGTCATATTAATGTGGTCTGTGATGGCCATCAAAGTACCAGGACCAAAGCCGATACCACCGGCAGCGTTGGTAACAAGAACCCCTTCACAGCCCAAAACTTTCATGACACGAACTGGGAAAGTCACTACTTCTAGTGGGTTTCCTTCGTAGAAATGGAAACGTCCTTGAAGGGCCAAAACCTTACGTCCAGCAAGATCACCGTAGACCAATTTACCAGCGTGTCCGACTACTGTTGAACGACCCCAGTTTGGAATTTCAGAGTAGTCAACTACGACTGGATTTTCGATTTCTTCAGCCAGTTCTCCAAGACCTGATCCAAGGATCAAGCCAAACTCAGGCGCTTCCATTCCTTTGCCTTTCAAAAAAGCAGCTGTATCATTGATTTTTGCTAATAATGTCATTGCATATCTCCTTTATGATTTCCTTAAAAATTGGCCAATTTTGTCAAATGTATTGGCATTGCGAATGGTCAACAAACGGTAATCCGGCATCTTGAGGACTTGTCTGTGGTAAGCGGTCTTTGTATAGGTCTCTTCTGAGTATTTGCCCCAGTAGATCCCTAGATTCCCACGATGGATGATTTCATCACCGAGCGAAAAAGAAGAGACCAGCTCCCAGACAGCATCCTGATCGAGGCCTTCTGTGTAAAAGAGAACATCCTTGCGGGCCAGATCCTCCTGCCACCAGGCTGGTAGAGCAGCGAGTTCTTGCGCATAGTCCTCAGCTGAAAAGAGAGAAAAAGACTGGATAAAGGGGTAGTGATCACGAAAGAAATGTCCCAGCAAATCTACCAATTCTTCTTTAAAACCTGCTGATTCAAAGAAGATATTGCCACTATTGATGTAGGTCTCTACCCCATCCAGCCCGATCGTTTGAAGCTCCTCTCGAAGTTCTGCCATCACGACCTTGTTTTTCCCGCCAACATTGATCCCTCTTACGAGGAGAGCGAAGCGTGTCATCTTAGTTCAATTTGTCTAAGAAGCTTTCACCGATCATGGCTTTTTCAACACCAAAGTTATCTGCAATTGTCGCAGAGATATCAGAGAAATGTCCGACTGGAATCACACCATTGCCCTTGAAGGATGGGCTATAAGCCAAGAATGGAATGTATTCACGCGTATGGTCTGTACCAGCATAGGTTGGGTCATTCCCGTGGTCTGCAGTGATCATCAAGAGGTCATCTTCACGCATCGCTGCAATGATTTCTGGCAAGCGTTCGTCAAATTCATGCAAGCAATCGCGGTAGCCGTGAGCATTGCGACGGTGACCGTAAAGAGCATCAAAGTCTACCAAGTTGGTAAATGAGAAGCCTTCTTGGAACTCAGGAAGTCCCATGGTCTTAATCAAGGTATCCATACCGTGGCTATTTGATTTGTTGTGGCCCATATCGTGGTTGATACCAGCTCCGTTGAAGATATCGTTGATCTTACCAACTGCATAAGTATCGATACCCGCTTCGTTCAACTTGTCCAAAACAGTTGGCGCAAATGGTGAAACAGCCAAGTCACGACGGTTGGCTGTACGTGTAAAGTTTCCAGGTTCTCCAACATAAGGGCGGGCAATGATTCGACCAAGAAGAGCTGGACGTTCCAAAGTGATGGAACGAGCGTATTCACAGATACGGTAGAGTTCATCCAAAGGAATGATGTCTTCGTGAGCTGCAATTTGAAGGACAGGATCTGCTGATGTATAAATGATCAATTCACCAGTTTCCATTTGACGTGGTCCAAAGTCATCGATGACCGCTGTACCAGAATAAGGTTTGTTGGCTTCACGGATGACCTTACGTCCTGAGAATTCTTCAATTTTAGTCAAGATTTCTTCAGGGAAACCATTCCAGAAAGTATCAAAAGGTTCTGTAATGTTGAGCCCCATGATTTCCCAGTGACCAGTCATGGTGTCTTTCCCAAGAGAGACTTCTTGCAATTTTGTCGCATACCCAGTTGGGTTGCTTTCAGCTGGCACAGTCTTCAATGGTACTTCACGAGGAATATTCCCAAGACCGATTTTCGCCATGTTTGGTACATTCAAACCGACTGTTTTAGAGATGTGGCCTAAAGTATCAGATGCTCCATCTGGAACTCCTGCATTGACAAAGTTATTGGCATCTGGTGCAGCACCGATCCCAACTGAATCCAGCAC
Source organism: Streptococcus caecimuris (assembly GCF_943193075.1). Classification (NCBI taxonomy): domain Bacteria; kingdom Bacillati; phylum Bacillota; class Bacilli; order Lactobacillales; family Streptococcaceae; genus Streptococcus; species Streptococcus caecimuris. The sequence continues at coordinate 43,728 of NZ_CALPCT010000014.1, forward strand.
AACTAAGTGCATGCGTTTAAATTTTGACATATACTGCCTCTTTCCTTTATTAAACTAGCTATATTATACCATATCCCTATAAGAAGAGAGCCGTGTTAGATCCGAGGCTGGGACAAAAGTCCTAGCCTCTCAATTATTTTTGGATTGTCGAGCAAGACGCAGTGGTTGAGTGGGCTCTACTACGCTGATTTCATCAGCTTTTACAGCCCTACTCAACTGTGCGGAGGTGGGACAACGAAATCGAATTCTAACGAATGACCGATTTCTGTCCCACTCTCTATTTTTCAATGATGACAGGGCCATCTGGTGTCCCTACAATCACTTTTGAAATCATGTTCAAGAATAAACCGTGCTCTACGACGCCTACGGTGTGATCCAATTCATTGGCTAGAGCTTCTGCATCCTCGATTACCTTGAGATCCAAGTCAATGATAAAGTTACCTTGGTCGGTGACAAAACGTTGGTCATCCGCGAGACGGAAAGCAGGATGGTAACCTTTTTGCTCAAAGTGACGGAAGAGATTTTCAGCCCCGTATTGCACTACTTCCACTGGAAGTTTGAATGCCCCAAGAGTTGCGACTTGTTTGGATTCATCCACGATCCAAATGCAATCTTTTGAATTGGTTGCGACGATCTTTTCCATGAGGAGAGCACCACCGCCACCTTTGATCCCATTCAATTGAGGATCCACTTCATCTGCGCCATCCACTGTCACATCGACCACTTTGACATCGTCGATAGCCTTGAGCGGGATGCCTAAACTTTCAGCCTGATCATAGGTCACACTCGAAGTTGTGACAGCTGTGATCTGCAAGCCTTCTTCTTTGATGCGACGACCCAATTCAGCCACAAAATAATAAGCAGTTGACCCTGTACCGAGACCGACAATCATGCCGTCTTTGACAAACTCAGCCGCTTTAATTCCTACCTGTTCTTTTAGGTTTACCATCATAGACCTCCTTTTATATTCTATTACAGTATAGCATATTCTGTAAGAGATTTCACTAATTAATTGAAAACCTTTCCAAGTTATAGTTCTAAAAGCAAAACCTTGCCCGTCCGCTGACTTTACGATAGAACATATTATGTTGTTATATTCTTTAAAATTTGTTATACTTAATTAAATTAATAACTATTAATAAACGGGTGAGAACTATGAAAAAGATTATTTACATTCTTACAATATTTTCTGCACTATTATTTTTATTTGCTTGTTCAAAAAACTCCTCAGAACCAAAATCATTTGAAGATTATATCTCCACTACAGATTTCACTGACTTTAAATATGATTCAGAAAATGACATTTATATTGTTAGCATTGATTTAAATAGCTCTATCAGTGATGAAAATGCAATTCAAAACTTTAATGATTCAATTTACGATGTTATCCATGCTGATTCAAAACCAGATAAAGATGTTGTTTTTAGGGCTTGGGATGGTAGTATAGCCGCCTCATTAGTTTATTTTAAAAAGGATAAATTTAATTCATTAGCTGATGAAGTTTTCAATTCAACCAGTACATATTTAAAAGCTGATGGATGGCAAACAATATCAAAATTCGGGCAATACCAGGAATCAAATGATCATTCTGATGATTCAACAACTGAAAATTTATTATTTAATCTTGCTATGATTAGTAAATAAAATAAGCAATTTAGAATGCTTAGCAAGTGTTTTTAACAAAATAAGAACAATTTAATCTTATCAATTATTTAAGTTATTTATGAAACTTTCCGCCGTGAGTAAAGTGCCTAGATCAATTAAGTTCTAGGCACACGGAATTATTGAGACCTTAGGCTCAATAATTAGTCATGGAACTTCGAAGAAGTTCGCTGACGTCCGAACTCACATAAGGAAAGTTTTTTTAATGACTTTTCTTCAATTAAGTTCTCTTAATATTTTTTAATAGATAAAAGTTTACTTTTCAAAAGTTTTAAAACCTTGCCCGTCTGCTGACTTTACGATAGAATAGAGATGAATCTACAGGAAAAGAGAAATGACATGATTACTAAAGAATTTGATACCATCGCTGCCATCTCGACTCCTCTCGGTGAGGGGGCGATCGGGATTGTCCGCTTGAGCGGGACAGACAGCTTTGCCATTGCGCAAAAGATCTTCAAAGGGAAAGATTTAAGCAAGGTAGCGAGCCACACGCTCAACTACGGCCATATCGTAGATCCAGATAAGAACGAGATTCTTGACGAAGTCATGGTGGGAGCCATGCGCTCGCCGAAGACCTTCACCCGTGAAGACATCATCGAGATCAATACCCACGGCGGGATTGCTGTGACTAACGAAATCTTGCAATTGGTCATCCGTGAAGGAGCTCGTTTGGCTGAACCTGGTGAATTTACCAAGCGGGCCTTTCTGAACGGTCGGGTCGATTTAACCCAGGCAGAAGCCGTCATGGATATTATCCGCGCCAAGACCGACAAGGCTATGAACATCGCCGTGAAGCAACTAGATGGTTCCCTGTCTGACCTCATCAACAACACGCGCCAAGAGATCCTCAATACCCTAGCCCAGGTCGAAGTCAATATCGACTATCCTGAGTACGATGATGTCGAAGAAGCAACGACTGAGATCATCCGTGAAAAGACAACAGAATTTGAAGCCCTCTTGACCAACCTCCTCAAGACCGCCCGTCGCGGTAAGATCTTGCGTGAAGGGATCTCTACTGCTATCATCGGCCGCCCAAACGTCGGCAAGTCGAGCCTCCTCAATAATCTTCTTCGTGAAGAAAAAGCCATCGTGACCGATATCGAAGGAACCACCCGTGACGTTATCGAGGAATACGTCAACATCAATGGGGTTCCCCTCAAACTAGTCGATACAGCTGGTATCCGGGAAACCGAAGACATAGTTGAGCAGATTGGTGTCGAACGGTCGAAAAAAGCCCTCAAGGAAGCTGATCTAGTCCTCCTCGTCCTCAATGCTAGCGAACCCTTAACCGATCAAGATCGCCAACTCCTTGAAATCTCACAAGATAGCAACCGCATCATTCTCCTCAATAAGGTCGACCTCCCAGAGAAGATCGAAATCGACCAACTGCCGGAAGATCATATCAAAATTTCCGTTCTGAAAAATCAAAACATCGATCAAATTGAAGAACGGATCAACGCCCTCTTCTTCGAAAATGCTGGGCTGGTTGAGCAAGATGCGACGTATCTTTCTAATGCTCGTCACATCTCCCTCATCGAAAAAGCTGTTGAAAGCCTGCAAGCGGTCAACGAAGGCTTGGCCCTCGGTATGCCGGTAGACCTGCTTCAAGTCGACCTCACCCGCACCTGGGAAATTCTCGGAGAAATCACAGGGGATGCTGCTCCAGATGAGCTCATCACCCAACTCTTCAGCCAGTTCTGTCTTGGAAAATAAATCCATTTTAAGATCATATACTCTTAGAAACTTTTCTCACTGCGGATACTCTCAAATATTTCTTTCAAAATAACTTTTATTTTACAGCTATAGGATCACCCAGTTTATTCAAAACTAGAAAAACAATGTGTCCAAAATAACAAAAATGCGTATGTGTGCACACATACGCATTTTTTGTTCTTATTTTGCTTGTTCTAATCGCTCAACGGTTTGATAAGCTTGGTAGATCAGGAAGAGCCCTGTAGCATTCAAGACTGGAATCGCAATCGGCAACTCGGTCACGATTTGTGAGAAGGGTGAATTGCCAACAAAATGGAGTCCAAACCCAGCTACTAAGTATCCCCAGCCTGCTAGACGTAAATCCTTGCGTCCTCTGCTTGCTTGGACAATTAGGAAGAGCCCCAGCATGACAAGACCTGTGTAGACCCAGTGAGACATGGGCGCATTGGCCACACGACCGAGAATCCCTGACACCGTGTAAGAGAAACCTTCCGGCAGATCCTGACGGATATAGGCAAAGTCCTCGACGATCTGGAAACCAAGACCAGAGGCAATCGCCAAGAGGAAGATCGACTTGATGCGACGGACACTGAACAAATAGAGGACAAAGAAGATTGGAATCAACTTAAAGGGTTCCTCAAAGAGCGGCGCAGCGATGGCACTCTCGTACTGGTTCCAAAAGTCGCTATTTGGAGCGATCGCTTGAATCATGTCATGGAAATAGGTATTGGCAAAGCTAGACAACCAACCGGCAACAAAGCCCCCTCCTAATAAAGAAAAGAGAACCGGTACCCAAGACAACTTCCACTTCTTAGCAAAATGAAAGAGAGCCCAAACAGCAGGAAGCGCATAGACCAAAAGGATCAGGGTAGAAAGTCCCACAATCCCGTACTGACTACCAGACATCCAGCCTTCCGTCAGCGACTGGGTCTCATAGGCTAGGCCGATCGCTAGCAAGAGTAAATAGAGAAACAAAATCGATTTGCGTTTCATAAAAGACCTTTCTATTGTGAAATGAAAAAGGCTGGGATACCAGTCTTTTTCGTGTAGTATCATTGTAACAGGATCAGCTTAAAAAAACAATAAATGTGGATTAGTGAGAAAAATATAAAACGTAGATGGCGACAAATGGTTGACTAAATTTAGTTACTTAATCACCAACGCTCCATTTTCCTCCGTCGCCAAGAGCTTCTCATCTTTATCATATATTTTAAGTTTTATACTGCTTGGTGTGTTTTGAGTTGCATTGTATTGCTTTACTATTTCTTCTTTTAAATCAAAAAGCGTCTTACAATAATCTTTTGGATTTATATTTGCTAAAGATAGCATATTTTCTGATACAGAGAAGACAAGGATCACATACTCTTCATTATAATACACTTTCGCCATCTCAATTTCGCCATTGATTTGATTTTGAAGCATATAAGCAAATACTACATTAGGTTTTTCATTTCCAACCAATGAGGTAGGGGCTTGATTCATTCCTTTGACCACTGATTCTTTACTTTCCTTTGTAGAATCTTTTACATTCTGTTCAGTAGACTGCTCTTTTTTGTCTTCATTCTTCACTTCTTTTTGCGCGCACGATGACAGAAATAGCGAGAGAATGGTCATTGTTGCAAACATAGTTTTTTTCATAGATTTTCTCCTTTTATTTTTACAAGTAGAAAACGACCTGTAATTGACCAAAATTGCATAAGCTTCCTGTAAAAGATGTTCCAAACCTTTAATTTTATAACCTTATAACTAATTAGATCTTTAATAGTTTAAAAAATTATTATCTAATATTATTTTAGCATAATCACTCTTACTTCAGTACTGCAAGAATCTGACGAATCAAATCTGGATCCCCGTCTGGCAATGTCACAGTTTCAGCATGATCCAAGATCCCTTGGGTAAATTGCGTCATAAACTCTTCACTATTAAGCTCATCCGCAGACTGTTGCCAATGACTCGGAACAGGATAGATCGTTACCGTTCCATCACCGTTGGATGCATAAGTGATATTTCCTTCAGCTGAATATGAACCAAACAGATGACGCACATCTTTTGGATAATCAACGCCTAAGCCACCATTATAAATCTTTGTTCCAGCTGCACTATTTGAAATATTTAACTCTGATGGCACGTTCTTGATCACATAAGCCCAGACACGAGCAGCTTCAACCTGAGTAGCAGTGTAGCCTGGATAATCATTCTGGTCTGCCTTCTTCGAAGACTTGACCTCACCATCCGAGCGAGTATTCCACTTCTTGGCCTTACTCGTCTTTGTCGTACTACTGCTATCGTCCGTATCAGCTTGCTCCCGATCTTTCGGTTGCTCTTTCTTGCGATAGTAGAAATTATCATCATCACCATAAGCAGGTGACTGACCAGCCCAGATCCGATCCTTGGACTTATCCGAAGCATCGTCTTTGCCTGCTTTCTGACCTTTTGGAAGGAGCAAGAGACCGTAGCCTCCAACACCCGACTTGGCACTAACCGTCATCTCAGCGATCTGGTCCTTCTGCTTAAAGCTCGATGCATCAAGCTCGACATCCTCGCTGACCAAGCCCTTGTCATCAAAGACCAGCTCATTACCACGACCATCGATCCAAGTCCCCTTGATACTCGAGTAGTCCTTAGCCTTAATGGCTTTCAAATCCATACCAGACTGTTTCTTTTCCGAAGTGCTGGTCTGCTTGGTATCCGAACTCTTAGGCGACACCGTCCTCTGAGGACGACCACACGAAGCCAAGACCAAAGCAGAAAGCACAATTACCAAACCTTTTTTCATATCAATCTCCCTTCACATACCTACTATTTTAGAAAAATAAGAAAGGTGAGTCAAAGAAAAAGTGAAGGTGAGAATCAATTAATGACCTAAAAGTCTGTAAAATTATTATTTAATTTTCTCAAGAAAAAGAAGCTCAATGTAACGAGCTTCTATACCATCATCTTTTATTTTTCTTATTTTGGGATCATTCGAAACAACACAGCTCTAAAACAGCGTTTACCTTTTTCCTTTGTAGGTTTTTGTTTTGGGACCATTCGAAACAACACAGCTCTAAAACTGTCTGGAAAGTAGTCGTAGTCGCTGTTGGGTTTTGGGACCATTCGAAACAATACAGCTCTAAAACAATAGTGGTTAGGGAGTTAGCTCAAAAGGTGTTTTGGGACCATTCGAAACAACACAGCTCTAAAACTCAAAAGTCTTTAGAGATCAAGTCGGTCGCGTTTTGGGACCATTCGAAACAACACAGCTCTAAAACGAAATATGTGTTTTATGTGTTGACGGAATAGTTTTGGGACCATTCGAAACAACACAGCTCTAAAACATGACAATCTCGAAACACAACTAGAGATAGGTTTTGGGACCATTCGAAACAACACAGCTCTAAAACTATGATAGGTTGCTGGGTAACTCAACGGTTGTTTTGGGACCATTCGAAACAACACAGCTCTAAAACAAGTACCCTACACCTTTATTAAATCATGCTGTTTTGGGACCATTCGAAACAACACAGCTCTAAAACGTGAGTTCCATGCTTTCTTCAAGGGTTGATGTTTTGGGACCATTCGAAACAACACAGCTCTAAAACGGCTGTGCTGTCCGCGGTAGCTTGACCGACGTTTTGGGACCATTCGAAACAACACAGCTCTAAAACAATGAACACAGGCGTAACGTCTAATATCGGGTTTTGGGACCATTCGAAACAACACAGCTCTAAAACAATCTTTAAACCCCGGAGTTTGGAACAAAAGTTTTGGGACCATTCGAAACAACACAGCTCTAAAACTTGTGGACGGTGATTACTAATCCATCTTGTGTTTTGGGACCATTCGAAACAACACAGCTCTAAAACGGCTTGAACTATTGAACCAAATTTGGACAGGTTTTGGGACCATTCGAAACAACACAGCTCTAAAACAGACGCTGCAACTAATTTGATCGATTCACTGTTTTGGGACCATTCGAAACAACACAGCTCTAAAACACCAAAACGAAGAATGCAAACAATACATTGGTTTTGGGACCATTCGAAACAACACAGCTCTAAAACCTGCTCCTGTAAGCATACCCATCAGCCAATGTTTTGGGACCATTCGAAACAACACAGCTCTAAAACAAATGTTCGCTTGTGTGTCATAATTTCAATGTTTTGGGACCATTCGAAACAACACAGCTCTAAAACACTAATCGATAGTATTCATCTATTACCATTGTTTTGGGACCATTCGAAACAACACAGCTCTAAAACGATTGGTCTGGATTGTCGCTTGCGCTTCCTGTTTTGGGACCATTCGAAACAACACAGCTCTAAAACATACGTAGTATTGTCATCTGGGATCACAGGGTTTTGGGACCATTCGAAACAACACAGCTCTAAAACAGACCGAATTTCTTTCCTCGTAGATTATCGGTTTTGGGACCATTCGAAACAACACAGCTCTAAAACGAATAGTTTGATTCATTTTGAAAAGAAAGTGTTTTGGGACCATTCGAAACAACACAGCTCTAAAACGAATGGTGTTACCAACTTTACGAATGACTAGTTTTGGGACCATTCGAAACAACACAGCTCTAAAACAGACATCTTCACAGTCAATGACTCAAGTCAGTTTTGGGACCATTCGAAACAACACAGCTCTAAAACAAAGAGTAAGTCCGATTGATTTCAGATCTTGTTTTGGGACCATTCGAAACAACACAGCTCTAAAACATAACTTCCGTAGCGATTAAATGACTAGGCGTTTTGGGACCATTCGAAACAACACAGCTCTAAAACGATAGATTGCAAGCTGTGAGTGATAGCCAAGTTTTGGGACCATTCGAAACAACACAGCTCTAAAACAAGAAACGCATCTCTTCGATGATTTCTTTAGTTTTGGGACCATTCGAAACAACACAGCTCTAAAACAACGGTGCTGTTTTAAATGTTATTCGCATTGTTTTGGGACCATTCGAAACAACACAGCTCTAAAACGATTTTCTTTCAATTATCTCCCAAGAATCTGGTTTTGGGACCATTCGAAACAACACAGCTCTAAAACAATGGTAGTGTTCAAGGTATTGACCTTAGTGTTTTGGGACCATTCGAAACAACACAGCTCTAAAACAAGCGCGTAGCTAGTGTATCAGTCAGACCAGTTTTGGGACCATTCGAAACAACACAGCTCTAAAACGTACCCCATTTACGTATTGAGAAAGAGCACGTTTTGGGACCATTCGAAACAACACAGCTCTAAAACGTATGTTTACCAACTTAACGAGCAAGGCGAGTTTTGGGACCATTCGAAACAACACAGCTCTAAAACGACTGGTTCGACGTGATCGTGGTCGATGAGGTTTTGGGACCATTCGAAACAACACAGCTCTAAAACAATAGAATAACTTTGTCACATTGTTCCATAGTTTTGGGACCATTCGAAACAACACAGCTCTAAAACGTAAAGCCCAAAGCCATTTCTCAAGTGGAAGTTTTGGGACCATTCGAAACAACACAGCTCTAAAACAGGGAAGTTTCAAGGAGTTTGGATCCTAGAGTTTTGGGACCATTCGAAACAACACAGCTCTAAAACGAGGTGTAACAGGATTATCTAGGATCCAAAGTTTTGGGACCATTCGAAACAACACAGCTCTAAAACACAAGCTGTACATAACTGTATGAAGTAGCTGTTTTGGGACCATTCGAAACAACACAGCTCTAAAACATTCTGACCTGTCTGATCCTAGAATGTTATGTTTTGGGACCATTCGAAACAACACAGCTCTAAAACATTCTGACCTGTCTGATCCTAGAATGTTATGTTTTGGGACCATTCGAAACAACACAGCTCTAAAACAGCACCAGCTAAAGCTCCTGAGGCAGTACTGTTTTGGGACCATTCGAAACAACACAGCTCTAAAACACTACAGCATCTTCAGGATTTTTAACATCAGTTTTGGGACCATTCGAAACAACACAGCTCTAAAACCTCGTAGAATGATTTTTCTTTCGAAATTTCGTAATCGCGCTATTCGTCCTAGCTAGACTTCAGTCCGTCTGAATCCCGTTATTACTGCTATTATAGCATATTTTCAGCATTTAAGAAATAATCTTTATCTAGTATAAATTGCGGAAAATTGTAGACTTGCCTTGGTTCTAAAAATAAGACAGATAATTGATTTAATCCAATATATTCTATTAAACTTTCAATTTCTTTCTCTGATAAGTAAGCAGCTACATTTATAAAAACAAGGAGTCTCTTTTTTGATAGATATTTGAAAACCTGTACAATTTCCATGCACTTTTCAAATACAGTATCGCTTATTGTTTCTACTTTAACACCTAATGCTTCGATCAACTCTAGGATAGTGATTTCATCATATTCTAGATCCAATTCATTTTCTAAACACTCATAAGCTAATAATTCAGTGATCGTCACAACTAATTTCTCTATCATTGACTTCACTTCTGGTTTTTCATTCAATTGATTTTCTAAATCCGCATGTATCAATTTTAGCATGGAAGTTGAATTTAAATTATAGCCTAAAATATCAGTTATTACCAGAAGTTCGGATTCTTTTAATGATATCAGACGAGAGTCAAATATCTTTAAATCACTATCACCATTGTATTGATAAAATTGCTTCACAAGGTCTGAAAATACTTGCTGATCTTCAAGGGCTAAGAAGGTAGCATTTGTTATTGTTATTGCCTCATCTAATATAGGGAAATTAATCTTCATCTGAAAATTCCTCTCCTAAAAATACTAAACGTGAATCTGAATTTGCTACACTTGTATCTCTTTCACCGCATAAATATATCATACGGGAAAACTGTTTTTCCGTAACTGTCAGCAATGTAATACTCCCTTTTTTAGGGTTATGGTTTTTTAATCGTTCAATCATTGCATTATTTGCTGAATTATTTAGCAACAACTTGCTATAAATGGAAAACTGATGCATTATAAATCCTTCATCAATCAGAAATTGCCTAAATTTACGGTAGGCTTTCTTCTCCTCTGCTGTTTCAACTGGCATATCAAACATTAAAATCATTCGCATATATCGATAACTCATATCCTAAACTCAGGAACTCCTTTCTCAGGATTATTTAATGACTGAATGACTTTCTTCGTATAATCACTGACAATATTCGTTAAGTACATTTCTTTATCATTATATTGAAAAGTATCTGAAAATATCGAGAATAATTCTCTTTTGATCTTTACAAATTCTGAGCCTCTATTTTCATATACAATACGATCAATAATTGGCCGAAACGGCTCCATAATATCACTTGCAAGGTTAAATTGATTAAACTGATTCGCATGCTTCAATCCTAACTGAGTCATACATCCTGATAACGCAATCTCACGCGCAAACATACTTAATAATAAAGTATAACCATAATCTAATGCAGCATTGATATCATTATCCAGTTCACGACTAAAATCATTCCCAAATAAGGTATTAAAATATATTCGTGCAGCATGTCCTTCTCGATTATTTGGATCAAAAATTTCTAACCCGTCATATAACTTTATGATAGATTGTGATTTTTCAAAAAAACTACAACATCCTAAATATATTGCTTGATTCAATATCTTTTGAGAAATGATGCTTGTCCACACAAAACCTTTAGTTTCTTCATTCCAAGAAATCTGTTTAGATAATTGTAAACTTGAATCATGGCGTCCATAATAAGGCATTAAATGGGCAGTTGGAAGTCTTTTATCATCACAAAAGACCACTAACACATTCTCATCAATAAGCCGTTTTACAAGCATGGTCGACAAAACTATATCAGTTGTTTCAAGAATTAAGATATCAATCTCGGACAGATGGATTAGTTCCGTCCGAGATGCATCTTTAAAAATTAAATGATTGTTTTTATAGGTTAATTTAGAATGAGTGTTTACTACTACTGTACGCCAGCCCATTACTCTGCTCCTAATTTGCTCAGGTCGATCCGAGTTTCATAAAGTCCTGTGATAGATTGATGGATGAGGGTAGCTTTAAGAATTTCCGTAACAGTTAAGTAGCGTTTTCTTTCAATATCTTTTCCAAAGAATTTAAAGACTGCAGGGGCACCAAATGCAGTGAAGGTCAACAGATTGATAAATGAATTTGCAATCTCTTCCATATTAGTTTGTTCATTATCTATATATAAATTTTTAATTTTCTCTAGATTGGACTCTGCAAGTACATATTTTTGTGAAAACTCAGATACAAAATTTAATAAATCATTAAATTCACTATGATGTTGCTTGATATATTCCAAATGTTCTGGTTCGTCTTTTTTCTGAATTCTTTTAGCATGGTAAAGTAAGGTTATTAAATACGATGGAAGCACCATTTCATTTCCTTTTTGAAGTTCTTTGGCACTTGCCAGCATCCGTCTCCGCCCATTTTCAAGCTCAAACAAACTATACTTAGGTAACCGTATGATATTTTCTTCAACAACATTTTGATACCCTTTACCTTCAAGGAAAGCAACTGGATTTGCCTCAAATTTAACTCTTTCCATAATAGTGATGCCAATTAAAGACTTAACAGTTTTTAATTTTTTTGATTTTCCTTTTTCTACATCAGCAATTAATAGAATCGAATAAGCAATAACAGGGCTATCAAAACCACCATATCTCGTAGTATCTAATTGAATATTCTTAGTTTTTCTTGGAATTAGCTTATCAGAATTCCCTTTAGGTAATATAGATTCTTTAGAGAATCCTCCAGTTTGCTCCTCAGTTTTTTTAACAATATTCACTTGTGGACAAGAAAGTACTTTACGGACAATAGCAAAATCACGCTTTTTATTCCAAGCAATCTCGCCAGTATCTTTAGAGTATTCAACGTTTCCTCTCTGTATGATAGTGCCATCCGCATAATATACTTTATCTTTAAAGAAATTTAATAAATTTGAATAGAAGAAATACTTTTCTGTTGCTTTTTCAATTTCTTTAGGATCTTTGGTTCTTGAAATGTATCTCTTAAGATCGTACTTTTGGTAGTCACCATAGACAAATTCAGGCTCTAGTTTAGGATATTTCTTAAGAATAGCCTTAGCTACCACTGCATTTAAGTATGCATCATGTGCATGGTGGTAGTCATTGATTTCCCGTACCTTATATAATCCAAATTCTTTACGGAAGTTGGAAACTAGATTTGATTTCAAAGTGATGATTTTAACGCTACGAAGCTTTTGGTTTTTCTCATTCACTTCTGCATTGAAGCGATCATCTAAAATCTGTGCAACATGTTTTGTGATTTGTCGTGTTTCAACTAGTTGGCGTTTGATAAAACCAACTTTATCACGTTCATCTAATCCACCTCGTTCAGCCTTGGTTAAATTATTGAATTTACGTTCTGAAATCAATTTAGAATCTAATAATTGTTGCCAAAAACCTTTCATCTTTTCAACTATTTCAAGACTTGGAACATTATCGGATTTACCACGATTATCTTTTGAACTAGTTAAAACACGATTATCAAGAGAATCATCCTTTATAAAGGCCTGTGGAATGATGTGGTCAATATCATAGTTGCTCAATTGGTTGATATCAAGAGCTTCTCCAGTATACATATCTTTCCCATTTTGTAGATAGTAAAGGAAGAGACGGTCGTTTTGAAGTTGAATATTATCCGTTGGATGTTCTTTTAGAATATTACTTCCGAGTTCAGAAATAGCATCTGAGAGTGTCTTCAAGCGTTGTTGTGACTTACTTTTTCCTTTATTAGTAGTCTGATTTTCACGCGCCATTTCAATTACGACAGACTCCGGAGCATGGCCCATAACCTTGACAAGTTCATCAACAATTTTAATACTTTGTAAAATTCCCTTTTTAATGGCAGGACTTCCTGGAAGTTCTTGGACAACTTGCTTCACATCATTGGTCTCACCAACGACTTGTGCTTTTTGGATAGTTTCTTTGAAAGAAAGTCCATCATCATTAATTAACTGCATAAAGTTACGATTGCTGTAACCATCATCAATCAGATAATCAAGAATCGTTTTGCTGGTTTTTTTATCACGGATACCGTTAATCAGTTTAGCAGAAAGTTTTCCCCAACCAGTATAATGCCGACGAGTTAGTGCTTTGATCACTTTTTCATCAAAGATAGAATCATACTGATTAAGGCGTTGTTTAATCATCTCTCGATCTTCAAAGATTGTGAGAGTATGGACGATATTTTCAAAAATCTCTTCATTTTTAGGGTCATCCATAAACTCTTTATCTTTGATAATCTTGAGCAAATCATGATAAGTAGAAAGACTAGAGTTAAAATGTTTTTCAATTCCTTTTAGTTCGATTCCATCATAGCCATCAACATTGTGTAGATAATGAATGATGTCTTTTTCAGTTACTTTTCTTTTCTCTTTGAATAATTGATTGACAATTTGCTTCTTCTGTCCACTATCAAGAAATTGATAGTCTTTCATCCCTTCAGCAATGTATTTCACCTTTGTCAACTCATTATAAACTGTAAAAGTTTCATACAGAAGACTATGCTTAGGCAGAACTTTTTCTTCTGGCAAATACAGGTCATAGTTAGTCATTCTGTGGATGAAGTCTTCAGCAGAACTTGATTTATCAACCATCTCTTCAAAATTCCATGGTCGGATTGCTTCATCAGAGTTTCGAGTCAGCCAAGCGAAATCACTATTGCCACGTGCCAATGGGCCTACATAATAAGGAATACGGAATGTTAGGATCTGTTCAATTTTATCTTTGTTCTCCTTTAAGAATGGATAATATTCTCCTTGGTGCCGGAGAATGGCATTCATTTCTTGAAGATGAATTTGATGAGGAATTGAACCATTATCGAAAGTACGTTGTTTTCTCAAAAAATCTTCACGTTCAATTTTTTCAAGAAAATACTCTGCTCCTTCAATTTTAGAAATGAGATTTTTGATATATTTGTAAAATCCTTCTTGAGTAGTTTTTCCATCAATATATCCAGCATATCCATCTTTAGAATCATCTGAAAAAACTTCCGAATATTTTTCTGGAAGATTTCTTCTTACGAATTGTTTTAATGCTGAAAGATCATTTTGATGATTGTCATAACGTTCTATCATAGAAGCAGATAGTGGAGCCTTTATCCCAGGATCTTTAACAGATAATATACCTGCTAGTAGTATGGCATCATAGAGTTTTTTAGCCACAACAAAAAGATCAGCATAAACGTCCCCAATTTGCCCCAACAAACTTTCCAAGTCCTCTTCATAAGTATCCTTAGAAAATTGTAGTGGAGCTTTTTCTTCTAAGTCAAAATGTTTCTTAAAATCAGCTTGATTCCCAACAATTAATTTTAAAAACTCAGAAAATAAACCCGTTGATTTTTCATCAGGAAATAGTTTTAGGACACGGTCTCTTTTAGCAGATTTACTAATCTTATCGGTAAAAATTTCTTCTACCTGTGCATTTCCTTTGCTAAGTGAACTTTCCTCAAAAGTGTTATCATAGAGACTTGTGAATTCGTTAAAGATTTTTTGAATATCATTATTTTTAATATCGAATGAGTCTTCATACAAGAAATGCCCACGATATTTAATAATATGTGCCAAAGCTAAATAGATTAAACGCAAATCAACTTTCTCTTTCGAATCTGCAAGAATCTTCCTCAAATGATAAATGGTTGGAAATTGTTTATGATACTCTTTCTCCTCCTCTAAGGTTCCAAAAATTGGATATTTACTTCCTCTCTTATCTTCAGGAACTAGGAATGAATCATCTAAGCGATGGAAAAAACTCTCATCCACTTTATTCATTTCTTCAGCAAATATTTCCTGTAAATACAAAATTCTATTCCGACGTCTTGTATAGCGACGTCTGGCAGTTCTTTTTAACCGACGATCTGCAGCAGTATTTCCTGCATCAAAAAGAAGTGCACCTATTAAGTTTTTCTTAATAGACTCCTTGTTGGTATTCCCAAGAACCTTCATTTTTTTTGCTGGAACCTTGTAATCATCTGTGATAACTGCCCAGCCTACGCTATTTGTACCGATATCTAAGCCAATTGAATATGGTTTTTTCATAATTTTCTCCTTTATGTCTTGCATTTGCGATGATAAAGTTGTAGAATAATGGTGTTGGGATTATTCGAAACAACACAGCAAGTTAAAATAAGGCTTTGTCCGTATCCAACTTGAAAAAGTGCGCACCGATTCGGTGCTTTTTTTGTGCCTATTTTCATCTATCCCTAATTAGTCATTATATTAACTACATTTTACTCCTTCCTTCCTCAAAAATCAATTCATTATATGGAGATATTCCATCTATTTTTGACTTCTTTCTTACACAAAAAGGAACTCGCATGCACGAGTTCCTTTTACTTTATGTCCCCTGCCGGAATCGAACCAGCAACTACTCCTTAGGAGGGAGTTGTTATATCCATTGAACTAAGGGGACCGATAAAAAAAGAAGCGAGATCACTCCCGCCTCCTTGTTCGTCTTAACGACGGATTTCTTTAATACGAGCTGCTTTACCTTGCAATGCACGAAGGTAGTACAATTTCGCACGACGTACTTTACCGTAACGTACTACTTCAATCTTTTCTACACGTGGAGTGTGTACTGGGAATGTACGTTCAACACCGACACCGTTAGAGATTTTACGAACAGTGTACATTTCAGTGTGTCCTTGACCTTTACGAGCGATAACAACGCCTTCAAAGATCTGGATACGTTCACGAGATCCTTCGACAACTTTCGCGTGTACACGAACAGTGTCACCAGGACGGAATGCAGGGATATCAGTACGAAGTTGACCTTCAGTCAAGCTTTGGATTAATGGATTCATTTTATTCTCCTATCTTCGTCAATCTTGAGGGACCTCCCTCAGCGGATAAACTGTATTTTTGTGCTTCCATTACGCACAGAAACTATCATATCAGATAATTTCAGGTTTGTAAAGCTCTTTTCTCTACTTTTTCGCAACTTTTTGGCCGGAATAAATGCTCCACTCTTTTGGCAGGCAATAGGCGATGGCGCAAGCAATGACAAAGAATGGCAGATTGGCATAGCCAAAGACTTCTCCTCCGATCAAGATCGGTGCGAGCAAGGTCGTTGTCGCACTGCCAAAGACACTGGCATAACCAATAGCGGCCACGACTAAGACTGGTAAGCCCAGCATAGGAGCGAGAAAGACTCCAAGCGTAGCTCCGATCGCAAAGAGCGGTGTCACTTCTCCCCCTTGGTATCCAGCTGAGATGGTCACCACGGTAAAGAGGAGCTTCAAGATCCAGTCATAACTATGGGCACTCCCCTGATGAAAAGCTACATCAATCAGATTGGTTCCAAGTCCACTATAAGTGCCGACCTTGGTCAGCTGGAGGGTCAAGAGGACCAAGCTGAGTCCAGCCCCTATAAGGGCTATCCGGGTATAAGGATTAGGCAAGACTTGAGCGACTGTTTTCTTCAACCAGGAAAGGCTAACAGCAAAGAGTTTCCCAGCGAGACCAAAAGCTAGGCCAAGAAGGGCAACTTTGATCAAGGTCTCTGGTGTCCAGCTCAGCGTTTCTTTTAGTGGCACAGCAAATTTCTCCAAGCCAAGGGCATGAGAGGTGAAGCTAGCCACGATTGAGGCAATGAGCGCTGGATAGAGAGCCATCAACTGCAACTCCCCAACTGTCAAGACTTCAAGAGCAAAGAAGGTTGCTGCCAGTGGCGTCTGAAAGAGACCCGCAAAACCGGCTGCCATCCCGGTCATGAGAAAGATACGCGAAGCATCTGGAATCTTGATATGACGCGCAAAACGATGCGAAAGGGTCGCTCCGATCTGGACCGCTACGCCTTCCCGACCGACCGAACCACCAAAGAGGTGGCTCATCCAGGTCGTCAGCATGATCAAAGGCACCAAGACCAAGGGGATTTTCTCCTCACGCGCGTGTCCGACATCAAAGATGAGGCCCATCCCTTTTGAAGCCTTGCCACCAAAACGTTTATAAAGATAAACGATGACAAGCCCCGCTAGGGCCAGAAAAAGAATCAAGGGCCAATGCTGGCTTCGGACATCTCCAATCAGGAGAAGACCTTGACCAAAAATCATGTCAATGGCACCAACCAAGAGACCAATGAAAAGCGCCATCCCTGTTAGGACCACATACTGTTGTGCTTTTTGCTTGATCGATAGACTAGTCACGCGCCCTCACCTCCTCTTGGAAGTCTCTCGAGCGCTTCATCATATCTTGAAACTGGGCTTGAATGGTCGCCCGATACTGCTCATCCGTCACGAGAGAGCCGACTTTCTCAAGCACTTCTCTCTCCCTTCCCTGATCGAGCACAGGTAAGCCCTGCTGCTCCTTATATTCTACAATCTGACCGACACAGACCATCCGTCTTTCCAGCAAGGCTACAAGCTCTTGATCGATCTGGTCAATGTCCTTACGAATCTGATCTAAATCCATGTGTCTCCTCTTTATTTTGGATATAAATCGAGGCTGTAATCCATCGATCCATCCTCTTTGTCATTAATTTGCTTTTGCTACGAGTTCTTCTGCAAAGGCTTCTAATTTTTCAATGTCTTCGTCTTCTGCTGACAAATCAACTTTGACACACTCAGAGCCTTTTTCAGCACCAGTCGCAGCGAAGCAACGGTCGAAATCATCAACTGCTTTACAGAATTCATCGTAGAAGGTATCACCTGATCCTACCACACCGTAAAGTTTGCCTTTGAGATCAAGGCCAGCCAAATCTTCGTAGAAATCTTGGATCTCATCTGGAAGCTCTCCATCGCCGTATGTATAGGTCGCTACCACTGCGATATCCGCATCAAGGAAGTCCTCCGCATCCACAGTTGTACACTCATCCACATCTACTTCGACACCAAGATCACGGAATTTGTCCGCTACGATATCAGCAATTTCTTCAGTATTTCCGGTCATACTAGCAAAAACAATCTTCGCTACAGTCATAATTTCCTCCCAAAAGCTATTTCCCGTATTATACCACTTTTTCAAGCATTTTGCACGAAACCTTTCCCGATAAGGTGAAAGAAGGGACACGTTTCAAGAATTAGGACCGATTCAACCTAATCGCCCTTGTTCTCTTCTTGAATTGCTTTAATATCTTCGATTTCTTCATCCAATCTCTTATCAAAATCAGACTTATTTTTGAAGGGATACGAATATGTGCGCCAAGTGTACCATTTTAGTCCTTCTTCACCCTTATAGTACCACTCAATTTTTGTTGGTAGAAATTCTTTGTTGTAGGTGATACAAACCTTGGTGAATTGAAGTTTTTTATTTAAATAAATCGCCTCAAATTCTGGCGGATATTCCTCTTTCATCAATTTTTCATCCACAAATCTTTTCGGTGAGCCAGTAATTTGATAGTTGGACTTCTTAATTTCATCAGTAGTAATTTTCTTACTTAATAGAACTGATGATAATTCTTCATTTACAGCAGATTTGTAATACTGTTTACGATCCCAGTCCTCTTTATATCCACCATAAACTGTATCGTCTTTCACTGCAGTTTCATCATTATAGTAATATTCCTTTTTCTCAAGGTCCAACCCAACCTCAAAATGCTCATCGGTAGAATCTCCCATTTTAATCATAATAAATTGCTTTTTCTTTAAAACATTCAATGCCGGTTGATTGTTACTACAACTACTTAGGAATACTGCAATAAGCATTACGATCAACACTACTACAATTGTTTTTGGAAATTCTAACCATCGTTTTCTTTTAGCTGATTGTTTGATTTCTTTCATCATATCCATCCATTCTACCAAAATAATGAACTTCTGTAAAACCGCTTCCATAGCTCCTAATTAGTGATAAATGCTTGCTGGATGGGCCTTTCTTATGTTAAAATTGACAGAGAAAATGAGGTAATGTATGAACGTAATGAATGAAATTCTTGAAAAAATTCAAGCTTATGACACGATTATTATCCACCGTCATCAGAATCCGGATCCGGATGCGATTGGTAGCCAGGTGGGCTTGAGGGATCTCCTGCGTGCGCACTTCCCTCAAAAGCGGGTCTTGGCAACTGGCTATGATGAACCGACCTTGACCTGGCTTGCTGAAATGGATGAAGTCAAAGATGAGGACTATGCTGGAGCTTTGGTGATTGTCTGTGACACGGCCAATACTCCCCGCATCGATGACAAGCGCTATACGAACGGTGATTTCCTGATCAAGATCGACCACCACCCAAATGACGATGCTTATGGCGATCTGCTCTGGGTCGATACTGAGTCTAGCTCTACCAGTGAGTTAATCGCACTTTTTGCTAAGGAATTGGATCTCGAACTCCCGGTTAGTGCTGCGCGTCTCCTCTATGCAGGGATTGTCGGCGATACGGGTCGCTTCCTTTATCCTGCTACTTCAACTCGGACCTTTGAGATCGCTGCCTATCTTCGAAGCATTCCTTTTGATTTTACTGCCCTTGCTCGTCAAATGGATACGATCAATCTCAAGACGGCTAAGCTTCAAGGCTATGTCTACGACCATCTCGAGATCGATGAACATGGCGCTGCGCGTGTGACCCTAACACAAGAACTCTTGAAGAAATTTGATCTACGTGATTCAGAGACTGCTGCAATTGTCGGAGCTCCTGGACGCATCGATACCGTATCTGTTTGGGCTATCTTTGTTGAGCAGGCCGACGGTCACTTCCGTGTCCGGATGCGTAGCAAACGCAAAGTGATCAACGAAATTGCTAAACGCCATAACGGTGGTGGCCATCCACTAGCGAGTGGAGCCAACTCCTACTCTCTTGAGGAAAACGACCAAATCTACAAAGAGCTACAAGAAGTGGCACGCACAAACGAAGGCTGAGAACGGTTTCTCAGCCTTTTTATCTTGGTCACGGGGTTTTCATTTGATATTTCTTATGGTAAAATAAAGCTAATAAATTTTAAGGAGACTTATTATGGAAAAAAATCGTTTGTTTATCATTATCTCTGCTGCGGTAGCGATTCTTAGCTCTTTCTTGCCATGGGCAAGCCTGAATGCTGGTGCCTTTGGTTCATACAGCTGGAATGGCCTTCGCGGAGATGGATGGTTCGTTATTATCTTCGCAGTCGTTGCGATTGTCCTTGCTTGCTTGAACGATGTAAAATCTTCACTACCAAAAGGTTTTGCAATTGGTGTTATCGTAGCAGGAGCTCTCTCAACTATCGTAACATTGATCGATGTCTTCGGTGTGAACAAATACGCTGTTGACTTCAATGGTTATGGCGTTTCAATTGGCTTTGGTTTGATCCTTGCTTTAATTGCAAGCATCGCTATTGTTGTAACTGGTCTCTTGGCGATGTCAGGTGGTAAAATCACAAAAGGAACCTTCGAAGAACTTGCTGAATCTGGTAAAGGATTTGCCCAATCTGTTGGACGCGTGACAACTTCTACTGTAAAAACTGCTGTAAATGAAATCAAAAAAGAAACACACGAACACACTGAGGGACAAGCTGATCAACCAGTTGAAGCACCAAAAGATCCAAATCAATCTGAACAATAATAAGATTAGATTCACCTTGGCTTAGCCAGGGTGATTTTTTTGATCATTATTTTAAATAAAATTAGTGAAAATACTTGTCAAGATCCTGGAAATTTGGTAAACTAGCTTAGTAACAATCTATGGCTCGGAAAGAGACCATGGCAGAAAGGAAATATTGCAAAATGAAAAAAGATATCCATCCAGAATATCGCCCTGTTGTCTTCATGGACACTACTACTGGTTACAAGTTCCTCAGCGGTTCAACTAAATACTCTAGCGAAACAGTTGAATTCGAAGGTGAAACTTACCCATTGATCCGTGTTGAAATTTCATCAGACTCACACCCATTCTACACTGGACGTCAAAAGTTCACTCAAGCAGATGGACGTGTGGATCGTTTCAACAAAAAATACGGTCTCAAATAAGAACCAACACAAAACCACTTCCCTTTTGGGAGTGGTTTTTTTGATCTCTGTTTCTTTTATTGTGAACGCACAAAATAAGAGGTTAGGATGTTGATCCCAACCTCTGTTTTTTATCTTAATGGAACTGCATTCCACCATCCACGATAATGGTTTGACCTGTGATGTAGTTTGAGTCAGGTCCAGCAAGGAAGCTGACAGCCGCTGCTACATCTTCTGGTTCAGAAAGACGTTTCAAAGTGATATCTTTAGCGAATGTTTGCATACCCCATTCGTCGTCTTTGCCTGCGTTCTTCCCAACTTCATGAGCAATGTCAAACATCATTGGAGTCTTAACAATACCTGGTGCATAAGCATTGACAGTGATGCCTGAATCTGCCAAGTCACGCGCCAAAGTCTGTGTGATACCACGAACTGCAAATTTAGTACCACCATAAACAGTCAAGTTAGGGTTACCTACAACACCTGCTTGTGAAGTCGCATTGATGATCTTTCCACCATGACCGAGTGCTTTGAACTGAGCTTGAGCTGCTTGTGCACCCCAAATCACGCCACCAACATTAATAGCAAATGTACGTGTAAATTGTTCTTCAGTAATTGTATCAAGTGGTGTAGTTGGCGCAACACCAGCGTTGTTAACGACGACGTTTAAGTCTCCGAAATGATCCACAACTTTTTGGAAAGCTGCAGCCACTTCTTCTTGTTTAGACACATCAGCTACGACTGCAAAAGCATGATCTGCTGATAACTCAGCAACTGCTTTTTCAGCTGTTTCAGCATTGTAGTCCAATACTCCGACCTTGAAGCCATCTTGCACCAAACGTTTTGCGATTGCAAAACCGATTCCTTGACCAGCACCTGTGACAATAGCTACTTTAGACATATGATTCCTCCTTGGTATCAACGATACCAGCAAACGTTCCTATCAGAACAGCAAGGGTTGACAACAAGTTTTGATGGGGTCTATTATAAATATCCGACAAAACTATGCTAACAGTATACTCTTTTGTGAAAAATATTTCAAACTCTAGCCTATTTTTTTAAAAAATTAGTTTATTTATATGATATTTTTATTTAGTGATAAATGAACTAAAACGTGAAATAGAATATAGCTTTTACCTACAACGGATCACTATTCTATTCTGTAATAGCTACATAAAAAGAGATTGGGACAAAAGTCCTAGCATCTCAATTGTCTTTGGATTGTCGAGCAAGACGCAGTGGTTGAGTGGGCTCTACTACGCTGATTTCATCAGCTTTTAC
>NZ_CALPCT010000015.1:0-60167 GCF_943193075.1 Streptococcus caecimuris
GCCCACTCAACCACTGCGTCTTGCTCGACAATCCAAAAATAATTGAGAGGCTAGGACTTTTGTCCCAGCCTCTTTTTGTTTCTTATTTTTTGGTCACAATACCGATAATGGTATCAACTGCTCGTTCCATGGTTTGGAGACTTACGTATTCAAAGCGACCATGCATGTTTTCGCCACCGGCAAAGATATTTGGTGTTGGAATCCCCATAAAGGAAATTTTAGATCCATCTGTACCACCACGGATCGGTTCAATGATTGGAGTGATTCCAAGATCTTCCATGACTTCCTTAGCAAAAGTAATCGGCGTCATATCTTTTTCAATCACTTGCTTCATGTTGTAATACTGATCTTTGAGGGTGAGGAGAATGCGTTCGCTACCGAGCTCCGCATTCATCTGATCGGCAATAGATTTCATGAGATCTTTGCGTTTCTCGAAGCTTTCAGTTTCAAAGTCCCGAATGATGTAGCTGGCACTTGCTTCCTCTACAGTTCCATCGATGTTCATCAAGTGGTAGAAGCCTTCATAGCCTTCGGTTAATTCTGGACGTGCTCCTTCAGGGAGTTTGTTATGGAAATCAATGGCCAATTGAAGAGCGTTGATCATTTGACCTTTGGCTGTACCTGGGTGGACATTGCGTCCTTTGAAGGTAATTTCAGCTCCAGCTGCTGAGAAGGTTTCGTATTGAAGCTCTCCGAGAGGACCCCCATCGACAGTATAGGCAAAGTCTACGTCAAAATCTTCTGCATCAAATTGATCGGCCCCAACACCGATTTCTTCATCTGGACCAAAGCCAACACGGATTTCTCCGTGTTTGATTTCAGGATGAGCTGTCAGGTATTCAATAGCTGTCATGATTTCAGCGATACCTGACTTATCGTCTGCACCCAGAAGAGTAGTACCGTCCGTTGTGATCAAGGTTTGTCCCTTGTAGTTATTCAAATGAGCAAAATCGGCTGGATCGAGTGTGAAACCAGAGTCACCAAGGGCAATGACATCCCCATCATAATTCTCAACGATTTGTGGATTGACATTTTCGGCATTGAAGTCAGCGGTATCCATGTGAGAGATAAATCCAATCTTGCGTGTAAAGCTTGGATCATTAGCTGGAAGTGTTCCAATAGCATAGCCGTTTGGTAAATAGTAGACGTTTTGAAGCCCCACGCGTTTCATCTCAGGGATCAAGATGTTTGTTGCAAAATCAACCTGTGATTGGGTACTTGGGGTGGTTGTAGAGTTTTCGTCTGAACGTGTGTTAACCTTTACATAGGTAATAAAACGGTCCAACAAATTTGCGTATTTCATGATCATTCTCCTTTTTCAGTTTCAATTAATTTGTGAATAGCATGTG
Source organism: Streptococcus caecimuris (assembly GCF_943193075.1). Lineage (NCBI taxonomy): Bacteria > Bacillati > Bacillota > Bacilli > Lactobacillales > Streptococcaceae > Streptococcus > Streptococcus caecimuris. The sequence goes on from NZ_CALPCT010000015.1 coordinate 1,350, forward strand.
CCACGCCATCTTCATCATTGGTCAGGGTGATGAAGTCTGCGATTTCCTTGACAGCAGCATTGCCATTTCCCATAGCAACGCTGTAACCAGCAAAACGTAGCATTTCAAGGTCATTATTGGCATCTCCAAGAGCCATGACCTGGTCTCTCCTGTAACCTAATGTTTGACTTAATGCTTGAAGAGCAGAAGCCTTGCTCGCGCCTTTTGGCAGGATTTCAAACAGGATATCCTGTGAACGAACAGTGTTAAAATCGGCCTCTAATGCAGCCTCGTTCTGAGCTTGGAAGTCATCAATAGCAGAAGGATCTCCTACATACATGGCTTGAAAAATAGGAACAAGGTTGGGCAGATCTTCTTCTGAGACAGGTGTCGGTTTAGAATTAACAATGCCCGCATCCATCGTGACAAGTTCACTGGCTTCAGGTGCGACCACTAGGTAGTGATCCATGTCAAATAAGGTTAGCTGGACGTCTGTATCTTCCGTCAAAACATGCAACCGGTGCATGTCCTCAAGGCTCAATTCTTCCTTACCAATGATTTCCCAATTCTGAGTCGACAAGGTTGTACACCCGTTATTGATAATCATATAGTAGTTGCCATCCGGAAGACCAATCTCTTCAAAGATGGGCCGTACACCTGCTAAGGGGCGCCCAGTACAGATCACAATATCATAACCGGCTTCATGGGCCCGGTGGAGAGCTTCAATATTGCCTTTAGAGAGAGTCTTATCCTCATGCAAAAGAGTTCCGTCCAAGTCAATCGCAATTAATTTAATCATTTGATTTCCTCCAAATCAAGAGGAACAAAGCCATCAATCACTTTTCCAATCACCCCAGGTTCCTCATCTAGTGGAATGATTTGATCACTATATTTCTTATTGAGGGAAACCAGTCGAATACCGTTGGCCTCACGAAATACTCGTTTGATCAACGTTTGCCCATCAAAATCAATGGCATAAATAGCCCCTGCCTGATCATAATAGGTTTGCTTGATTAACACAACGGCCCCTTTTACGTATTTAGGCTCGAGGGAATCCGTATGAATCCAAAAAGCCAAATCGTAAGGAATCTTTTGATCAAACCAGACGATATCAGCTTGTTTCTGATTTTGGTAAGCTGCAAAAGAATCATAGACAGAATAAGAGTGGTATTGCTTTTCAATTTTCTGTCTTTCTTTCTGATGGGTCAAGAGACTCTTTCCATAAGAAAGAAGATTTTCTTGATTTCCTTCATCGAGCTTTTTATACAATCGTTCGATCTCTGAATCAATGACCACAAAATCATTGCGCAAACGAGGGTCAATTTCAGCAACTGCTACCTGGAAAAAGGCTGCAATCTTCTCTAAATTTTCAGGAACGGGAAGAGAAGTTCCTTTTACATATCCAGTCAGGGTACTTGCAGGGATTCCAGTAATACGAGATAATTCGATCTGTTTTTTTCCTTGTTCTTTCAGTAATTCTCTGATTTTTTCCGATATAATCCGTAATGCCTCTTTGTCTTGAGGGCTTGCTTTTCCACGACCTCTAGCCAACGTACTCACCTCCTTGTATTTACCCTTACTATTATAATGAATTAAATCGAAAAAGTAAATAGAAATCCCTGAGAAATGCGAAAAAAGATGAATTTGATCTAAATCGGATTTTCATTTTAAATTTTATCAGATATTCCTTTACTTTTTGAGGAAAAAGATCTAAGATAAAACCAAAGAGTTCATGGAGGTGGAGATATGATTCGTACTGTTCAAGTCAAAGATGCAGTTCAAATTAGAGATTTATGTCACCAAGCATTGGGGTATAATTCGACCCTTGAGAAAGTGGCAGCTCAGATTGAAAAATTCAATCTGCCAGATTCGGATCATTTTTGCTTTGTTTATGAAGAGGACCAAACAGGAAATATTCTTGGTTATGTGGAAGCGGAAGTTTATGAAAGCCTCTATAGTGACTCTGGTCTAAATGTTTTGGGACTTGCGGTTTTTCCAACTGCACAAGGACGTGGGATCGGTCGCCAATTGATGGAGCGAGTAGAAGATCTTGCCAAAAGCAAGCATTATGCTTTTATCCGTTTAAATTCTGCCTCTCATCGAAAAGAAGCTCATGTCTTTTACGAACGAATAGGCTATGAGGGTAATAAAACGCAGAAGCGATTTTTGAAAATAATGAATTAAGATAGGCAAAGGCCTATCTTTTTTGTTATAATGAAGAGTACGATTAATTTTACTAGGAAGATGATTATGCCAAATTTTGAAGAATTAAAAAAACGACAAGAGAAGATTCGGAACTTCTCGATCATCGCCCATATTGACCATGGAAAGTCAACCTTGGCCGATCGAATTTTAGAAAAAACCGAAACCGTGTCTAGTCGGGAGATGCAAGCCCAACTCCTAGATAGTATGGACTTGGAACGGGAACGTGGGATTACCATCAAGCTTAATGCCATCGAGTTGAACTACACGGCTAAAGATGGGGAAACCTATATCTTCCACTTGATTGACACACCAGGACACGTGGACTTTACCTATGAGGTTTCGCGGTCGCTCGCTGCCTGTGAGGGTGCCATTCTCGTAGTGGATGCCGCTCAAGGGATTGAAGCCCAGACTCTAGCCAATGTTTACTTAGCGCTGGACAATGATTTGGAAATCCTGCCAGTTATCAATAAAATCGACTTGCCGGCTGCAGATCCAGAACGGGTGCGCACAGAAGTAGAAGATGTCATCGGGTTGGATGCTAGTGAAGCTGTCCTAGCCTCTGCCAAAGCTGGTATTGGGATTGAAGAGATTTTGGAGCAGATCGTTGAGAAAGTTCCAGCTCCGACTGGGGATGTTGAAGCGCCTCTTCAAGCCTTGATCTTTGACTCTGTATATGATGCCTATCGTGGGGTGATTCTTCAGGTCCGAGTGGTCAATGGAATGGTTAAACCAGGCGATAAGATCCAACTCATGAGCAATGGTAAGACCTTTGATGTCACAGAAGTTGGGATCTTTACTCCTAAAGCAGTTGGACGTGATTTCCTTGCGACTGGAGACGTTGGATATATTGCGGCCTCTATCAAGACCGTTGCGGATACCCGTGTCGGGGATACGGTGACCCTAGCGACCAATCCAGCAAGTGAGCCACTACATGGATACAAGCAAATGAATCCAATGGTCTTTGCTGGTCTTTACCCGATTGAATCCAACAAATACAATGATCTTCGTGAAGCTTTAGAAAAATTGCAATTGAATGACGCCAGTCTTCAATTTGAACCGGAAACATCTCAAGCCCTCGGTTTTGGTTTCCGTTGTGGTTTCTTGGGTCTCCTTCATATGGACGTTATCCAAGAGCGTTTGGAACGTGAGTTCAACATTGACTTGATCATGACAGCACCGTCTGTTATCTACAAGGTCAATTTGACAGATGGAGAAGCACTGGATGTCTCCAACCCTTCTGAGTTCCCAGATCCAACTAAGATCGCTTCGATCGAAGAACCGTATGTCAAAGCCCAAATCATGGTGCCACAAGAGTTTGTCGGGGCTGTCATGGAATTAGCCCAACGGAAACGCGGTGATTTTGTGACCATGGATTACATCGATGAAAATCGGGTGAATGTCATCTATCAAATCCCACTAGCGGAAATTGTCTTTGATTTCTTTGATAAATTGAAATCCTCTACTCGTGGCTATGCAAGCTTTGATTACGAGTTGTCTGAATACCGTCCTTCTAAATTGGTTAAAATGGATATCCTTCTCAATGGCGATACCGTCGATGCCCTCAGCTTTATCGTTCACAAGGACTTTGCCTATGAACGTGGTAAGTTGATTGTTGAGAAACTCAAGAAGATTATCCCTCGTCAACAGTTTGAAGTGCCTATCCAAGCAGCGATCGGTCATAAGATCGTAGCCCGTACAGATATCAAGGCCCTTCGGAAGAACGTCTTGGCCAAGTGTTATGGTGGGGATGTCTCACGGAAACGCAAGCTTCTTGAAAAACAAAAAGCCGGTAAGAAACGGATGAAAGCCATCGGTTCGGTAGAAGTGCCACAGGAAGCCTTCTTATCCGTATTGTCAATGGATGAAGAATAACAATTAGAGAGTGGGACAGAAATAGGTAATTCGTTAGAATTCGATTTCGTCGTCCCACCTCCGCACAGTTGAGTAGGGCTGTAAAAGCTGATGAAATCAGCGTAGTAGAGCCCACTCAACCACTGCGTCTTGCTCGACAATCCAAAAACAATTAAAAGGCTAGGACTTTTGTCCCAGCCTTTTGTTTTAGGTTTAAAAGAAATGAACTGAATTTGAAAGGTTCGATCAGATGTGATACGTATCCTATTTTAAAATACCCGCATTCATGATAGACTAGAGGAAAGAAAACGTTCACAAGGAGGTTGAGCATGAAACACAAATTACTAGTCGCATCCCTTACGATTTTTTCTGCCTGCACACTAATGGCCTGTAGTCACACCACTAAAAAAGAAACAGCAGCTTCTTCTACAAAAGAAAGTAGCAGCAAAGTCGATAAGAAAACAAGTAGTTCTTCGTCAAAGGATACTGCTTCTACAAAGAAAAGTACTACCAATCAAGAAACCAAGCGGATTGGAAATGCAGATTATGGATACATCAATATTCCAAGTAAATGGATCAAATTTACGGACCTTAGTGGTGTTGAGGCTGTCCAATATACTGATGGGAGTGGCTATAATATTGTTACCCTGAACAGTTTTACCAAAGAAAAAGCCAAAGTTCCCGCTGATATTGAATTTAATGCTGAATTTCTGGCCAAGAAACTAGCCGTTATGTGGGAAGACAATCAGGATGTTGGGAAGATGACGGGAGCGCGGACTAAAGTCGCAGGTCTGGATGCCTACCAGCTTCAAATTGTCATGAAATCTGGTCAATACCTGATTACTTGGATCTTCCAGAAGGGTGAAAAAGTTTATACCATTTCTTTTGAAGGAGATGCAGAAACCTTGAAAACCTTTATCCCATACATCGAAAACACTTGGAGCCTAGACGGAACAGGCGCTGTGACCGATTAATGAAGAGAGGCTAGAATCATTTCTAGTCTCTTTATGCTATAGAAATCGCACTTTCAAATCCTAGAAAATCATGGTAGACTAGAGGAAAGTAAATACATCATTGAGGAGAGAATATGAAAAATAAGTTCCTACTCGCGTCTGTTACGTTTTTGTCTGTTGTAAGCCTTTCTGCTTGTACTAGTCCAAAGAAAGCGTCTAGTAAATCATCAGCAGCATCTAGTTCCACGAATGTGGTGAAAGAGACAACAAATTCAAGTAGTAATGTAGAGAAAAAAATTCCAGATAGTGATAAGGGGAATGTGAAAACGAAACGAATTGGTTCGGCAGATTATGGCTATGTCAATATCCCGAGTGACTGGAAAAAGAATGACACTATCCAAGTTGGGGATAATATTCAGTACACAGATAAAAACGCCTTCAATATTATTGTTTTAAATGCTGCCACTAGAGAAAAAGCAAATGTCCCTGAAGGAGTGGAATTTAATGCAGAACTAATAGCTCAAAGATTGGAGAGTAAGTGGAATGATTATAAAATTGTTGAGAAAATGACAAAATCTACGACGACTGTTGGGGGAAATGAATCGCTTAAAATACATATATTTCTCAAGTCAGGCCTGCAGGTTGCTGGTTGGGTATTCCAAAAAGATGACAAGGTTTATTTGATTGTTGTTGAAGGATTTGCGAAAACAATAACTCAATTTACTCCTTATGTCGAAAACACTTGGAGCCTAGATGGAACAGGCACTGTGACGGATTAGTCATGTGAGATAGATCGCAAGATCTATCTTTTTTCACGTTCTTTGTGGTATAATGCTTCTATTGTTTAGAAGAGGAAATAGAGGATGACACAGGAAATTGATATTGAAAAATACCATCAGTTAGCTCTCCAAAAGCAAAAGGAGCACCGCAAGGTATTGGCGAATCTCAAGAAGAAACCACCTAAGAATTTAGATAAAATAGCGCAAGAAATTCACGATGAAGTTTTCCAAGAAATCGACTGTACGGCTTGTGCCAATTGCTGTAAAACCTTAGGGCCCGATTTTAAGGAAGCCGATATCACGCGGATTGCCAAGTATTTCAAGATGAAGCTTCCTGCCTTTGAGGCAGAATTTCTTCAAGTTGACGAAGATGGGGACAAGGTTTTTAAATCCATGCCTTGCCCTTTCCTTGGAGGCGACAATCTCTGCTCCATCTATGATGTGCGTCCGAAAGCCTGTCGAGAATTCCCTCATACAGATCGTAAGAAGATTTATCAGATCAACCATCTGACCATCAAGAATACCCTCACTTGCCCAGCGGCTTATTTATTTGTAGAAAAATTGAAGGATCGTTTGTAATTGTATGTTTGTAATTGTTTTTTGAAAAAATTTTTGAGAGATAATTAATTTCTATTTTGTAGAATTAATTTTTATAATTCAATATGATCAATAATATAACTAATTAGAATTTTATTAGATATAGATTTTTAAAAAATGTCCAATAATGGAAAAGGAAGTTAAATGAATCTGAAAGATAAGTATAATAATATATTTAGAATTAATGATGATGATTACAATAAAGCAAAATGTTATTATGATAAATATTTAAAAATTTTTGATGAAATTCTTAAAGATAACAAGTCCTTCAAGGAAAATTTAAGGCTTGAAATCGAATGTTCAAATCCTTGGATGACGGCTGGCTATACAAGGGATGAATATCATTTTAATTCTTTAGCGCAATCTGATAGTAATATCTTAGGTGAATTATTGATAGAGAATATAGAAAAATTATTAGAATATGATTCTAATTCTAAAGAAATAATACAATCTAGATTTAAAGATTATGAACAAGCGTTTGATGGCAATTTTATTAACCCTAAGGTTATAATTCTTGGGATTAATCCTAAAATGTCTGATAAACATTCCCCTTATGGATTAGATATATCAGTGTATAAGAAACCATTTGACAACAGAAGGGGTATTCTAAAAAATGATTACTATTTTGGTAATCAAGGTTTGTTCTATGCAAATATGAAACAAGATAAAGATTTAAGAAATATTCATTATAATATAATATTTAATAAGGGTGAGGTTACACCAGTTGCCCTTTGGGAATTTTTCCCTTATGCCTCTGAAAACGAGACTGAGTGGCAAAAAGGATATAAAATGACAAAAGCTTTGAAGGATTATTTTCAATTAAAAAAGATTTTGCCAAGTCAAATTTGGATGGTTTGTTTGTTAACCTATGTCATAAGGAATTCAACAAAATTAAGAATTTTTTTAAGGAAAAATAATAGACATTTTAGAGAAGAATTTTTGAATAAATACTTTGAATTATTGGGGTTAAAAACCAATGATCACATCGATGTTCTAACTAAAAGAAGTCCTGCTTCAAAATATTTATCTCGTGGAAATGTTAAACCTTATTATGATGAGAAATTGAGAATACAAATTAATTCAGTTGAAGGATTTTTTGAAGATTTATGGGGAATTACAAGAGATAATTAATAATTTTTATTAAATTTTGTAACTAACTTAATTATTTATCTGTATTCCAAATATTTTAAAGAATATAATGGGGAACTATAATGGCATATACATTTTTACTTTTTGATTTGGACCATACCTTGTTGGACTTTGAATCTGCTGAAGAAACAGCCTTGACGCAGATGTTAGAAGACATGAATTTTCCAGATGTACAGGCCTTTAAGGATTACTACAAACCCATGAACCAAGGGCTCTGGAAGGATTTGGAGCAAAAGAAGTTGACCAAGCAAGAGCTAGTGGATAGTCGGTTTGCGATTGGGTTTGCCCACTTTGGGATTACGGTTGATGGGGCTGAGATAGCTCTTCGCTATCAAGATTACATTAGTCTTCAAGGGCAGTCTTTCCCAGGTGCGGAGGACTTACTGGCCCGACTTGAAAAAGCGGGTTACCAGCTCTATGGTGCAACGAATGGAGTGACCGCCATTCAAGAAGGACGCTTGGCTCATTCTACAATTGCTTCTTATTTCAAAGAGGTCTTTATCTCTGAGCAGCTTCATACTCAGAAACCAGAACCTGCATTTTTTGACAAAGTTGGCCAACTGATTCCAGGTTTTAGCAAGGAAGAGACCCTTATGATCGGAGATTCCTTGACGGCGGATATCGCAGGAGGAAATGCTTCGGGGATTGATACCGTCTGGTATAATCCTGATCATAAGGAAAATACCAGCCAGGTAGTGCCGACTTATACCGTTAGCAACTATCAAGAAATCGCCGATTTACTGATAAAATAAAAAATTTTAAATACTGTCAAGTTTTTTTCTTGACAGCTCTATAAAATGTGTTATAATAGATCATGTGCTAAATAGCTTGTCTATTTCACCGAAAATTAAAATATAGAAAAGAGACTTATAAAAATGGCAGTTAAAATTCGTTTGACTCGTATGGGTTCTAAGAAAAAACCTTACTACCGTATCAACGTAGCAGATTCACGTTCACCACGTGATGGACGTTTCATCGAAACAGTTGGAACTTACAATCCACTTGTTGAAGAAAACCAAGTAACTTTGAAAGAAGACCGCGTTCTTGCATGGTTGGCTGATGGAGCTCAACCTTCAGATACAGTTCGCAACATCCTTTCAAAAGCTGGTGTGATGAAGAAATTCCACGATTCTAAATTCTCAAAATAATTTTTTAAGTAGGTTGATGTATGGATACGATTGAAAATCTCATTATTGCAATTGTGAAACCCTTGATTTCACAACCGGATGCTTTAACCATCAAGATCGAAGATACTCCTGAATTCTTGGAGTACCACCTTGACCTTGATCCTAGCGATGTTGGTCGTGTAATCGGTCGAAAAGGTCGCACCATTTCTGCGATAAGAACGATTGTCTACTCTGTCCCAACTGAAGATAAAAAAGTAAGAATCGTTATTGACGAAAAATAAAAAGGCGGGATTTTGTCCCGTTTTTTTGTTGGAGCACTCAGGGAGCAACGTTGAGAATTGTTGCTGAACGTGATAAAATAGAGTGAATAAACTACACTGGAGAAATCATGAATTACTTTAATGTTGGGAAAATTGTCAATACCCAAGGCTTACAAGGAGAAATGCGGGTCTTGTCTGTGACAGACTTTGCGGAAGAACGTTTTAAAAAAGGAGCTGAGTTGGCTCTCTTTGATGAGAAGGATCGTTTTGTCCAAACGGTGACCATTGCCAGTCATCGCAAGCACAAGAACTTCGACATCATCAAGTTTAAGGATATGTACCATATCAATGCTATCGAAAAATTCAAGGGCTTTAGCCTCAAGGTTGCAGAAGATGACTTGACGGATTTGGAGGATGGCGAGTTTTATTACCATGAGATCATCGGCCTTGATGTTTACGAAAATGACCAGCTAATCGGTCAGATCAAGGAAATCCTGCAACCAGGTGCCAATGATGTCTGGGTCGTGAAACGCAAAGGTAAACGAGACCTTCTCTTGCCTTATATCCCACCAGTGGTGCTCAATATCGATATCCCAGGAAACCGGGTGGATGTAGACATCTTAGAAGGGTTAGACGATGAAGATTGATATTTTAACCCTCTTTCCAGAGATGTTTTCTCCCCTTGAGCATTCCATCGTCGGAAAGGCCCGTGAAAAGGGACTTCTCGAGATCAACTACCATAATTTCCGTGAAAACGCGGAAAAGGCGCGCCATGTGGATGATGAACCCTATGGTGGCGGGCAAGGCATGCTTCTACGCGCTCAACCGATTTTTGATGCCTTTGATGCGATTGAGAAAAAGAATCCGCGCGTGATCCTGCTGGATCCTGCTGGTCGGACCTTCGACCAAGCCTACGCAGAAGAGTTGGCTCAGGAAGAAGAATTGATTTTTATCTGTGGTCACTATGAGGGCTACGACGAGCGGATCAAGACCTTGGTGACGGATGAGATTTCTCTTGGCGATTATGTCCTGACGGGTGGCGAACTAGCGGCCATGACCATGATTGATGCGACGGTACGCTTGATTCCAGAAGTGATCGGGAAAGAGTCCAGTCACCAGGATGACAGTTTCTCCTCTGGTCTCTTAGAGTATCCTCAATACACACGGCCTTATGAATACAGAGGAATGACGGTTCCCGATGTTCTCATGAGTGGTCACCATGAAAATATTCGTCAGTGGCGCCTCTATCAGAGTTTGAAAAAGACCTTAGAACGTCGGCCAGACTTGCTAGAAAACTATGAGTTAACAGCAGAAGAAGAGAAGATGTTGGAACAAATTAAACAAGAAGACTAACAGCGTCAGCTGTTTTTCTTTTGCCTCAAAAATTTATGAAAAAAACTTTTTAAACCTACTAGTTATTGGTAACAAAATGTGGTATGCTAAGGGGTAGAGAAACTTCAAGAAAATGATTAAGTTTTGGGGGTGAGTTTAATGGGAAAGAAATTAGGAAAATCGGTTTTCACGACAGGGATTGCTGCAACAACAGTCCTATCTGGTATGTTTCATCACAAAGCAAATGCCGAAGAGGTCAAGCAAAATGAAAATCCAGAAACCAACAGCACGGAAGTAGTCGAGAAACCAATTACAGTTGATGAGTTGAAGCAAATCACAGCTCAAAAAGGCCAAGTGGTGAAAGATGTCCACTACCAAGAGCAAAAAGTGATCGATGCTCAAACGGAAGTCAAGGCTGCTGGACAAGAACTGGAAGAAAAGAAAGCAGAAGTGACGGATGCGGAAAACCTGATCGCAACGACTTCGGATGCCCAAGTTCAGAATGCAGAAAATGACGTCAAGGTGGCTCAAGCCTATGTGACCATCGAAGAAAATAAGGTTCGAGAAGCAGAAGCTGCACATGACCAAGTCGTAGAGGCTGTTCGTCAACAGGAAAATCAAGTTACTGCTCAGGAATCTTTGGTCGATGTAGCTCAAAATGAATTGAACCAAGCCAAAGCACCGATTTCAAATGATGAGAATGTGCTCAACCAGGCTTTGTTGGAGCAAAGCCAAGTCGAGCAAAGTATCCGAGAATCTCAGAATTACCTTGCGACCTTGCAAGCGAGTCAGCAAACCGGTTCAGATACAGTGGCTCAAATTGAGAACGATATTCAACTGGCTCAAACACGTCTGACAGATTTAAAATCGGTCATCGCCACCAAGGAAGCAGAACTGGCAGCCTTAGAACAAGCAGCGGCCAATAGCCCAGTTCAGTTGAGTCAAGCGACTTATGAAGGTTATTTGCAACACTTAGCTGACAATGGCAATGAAGCTGCAGCAAGCGCCTTAGCCCTCTACAAGCGTGGTCGGGAAGAAGACGGCTTAACAGTTGGAGAGTCTGGATCTTTGCAAGCCAACCTCCGAGCACTTGAAATTGCGGATGCTATTAATAGCTATCGTCGCAACGCCGGCTTGCCTGAATTGGAGCTGGATCCTTATTCCCTTCCTGCCAGCCAAGTACAGTTAGAATACTTCAAGAAAGCTAACTGGCATATGTTTAAGTATTTGCCAAACGAGAACATCGCTTATGGCTTCTCACCTGCTGGTGCGGTTGACTTTTGGTACAATGAAAAAGCGGCTTATCAAGAAGTTGCGGCTCAATATGGTCTACCAACTGACGAAACTCAAATCGATGCCAACGATATCTATATGAAGATTGGTGCTGAGGCCTTTGCTAAGGTTGGTCACTATCTCCAAATGGTAGACAACAAAGCGACAGCTTTATCAGTCGCTTATGACCCTAGCAATGCTATGTCAGAAGCAGCTTTCTTACACCGCCCTGTCAATTCAGCAGTGTCAACCAGTGCACTCGCTTACCAATTGCGTCAGGGAGCTGGGGCCACGACGACAAGATCAGATGTGAAAGCCAAATCTGATGAAGTCGCTAATCTCAAGCTGGACAAGGCCAATCAAGAGTCTCAAATCATTATCTTGCAAGGCAAATTAGAAGATGCCCGCCATGCCAATTCAAATGTGACAGTAGAGATGGCCAATGTCCAAAAGACCATCCAAAATTACAAGATTCTTCTTGTCAGTAAGGACCATGCGGTTGAAAAGGCGAAGGCGACTCTTGATGTATCTCGAGGTCGGATTGAAGCAGCTATCCAGCCAAAAGAAGCAGCCCTTCAAAAAGCCAAAGATTTGTTAGCGGCTGCGCGTGAGAAATTAGATCGTTTAAAAGCAGAAGAAGCAGAAAAAGCCCAAGTCGTTCAAGAAGCGCATGAGGGCTTGAAGGCAGCTCAAGAGCGCCTAGTTGCTGCTGAAAAACGTCTTTCTGACTTTAAAAATGCTCCAGAATTATTGGTCAAAGCCCAATCTGTTTTATCAGCTGCGGTGGCTAATTTAGAGAATAAAAAAGAAAAATTGGAAGCAGAATTCACAACCCTGCAATCTTATCAAAGTGTCGTGGAACTGTTGAATTCCCAATATGAAGATCTAGCGTCACGAATGGATCCAGCTATTTTAGAAGCTGCAGATATGCCAATGGATATCCGCTCAAGCAATCCAACAACTTTCCCGGATAGACCAACGGTTCTTCCAACAAATACCAATAGTCCACAAGTGCAAGCACCAACAGCTACTTCAGCTCCAAAACAAGAAGCCAAAGTAGAAGAAATCAAACCCAAAAAAGAAAACAGCCAAGCTGTGGCAAGTACAGATTCTTCCAAATATGCAGTAGCAACAACAGGTGTTGCCGTTGGTCTACTTGCTGGATTGTTTGGTTTTAAGAAAAAGAAACATTCTTCAAAAAATGATTAAGACATACTGAGAATAGAGTGGATGTTTAGACACTTTATTGCTTAAACTCTTCAAAGAAGATTGATGAAGGTGGGAAGAGAACTCGCTAAACAAAATGAGTTCTTTCCTGCTCTTTTTTTGTACACTTTTAGAATGTTTGAAAGAAAATGACAGAAAATGATAAAAAGTGTTGACATTTTCTGGAGATGGAGTATAATAGTCCTTGTAATCGATTGCAAAAGGAGGAGAAATGCTTAAGTCTGAACGAAAACAATTCATCCTCGAGAAGGTATTGAAGGAAAAATTTGTTTCCTTAGAAACCCTTGTACAAGAGCTGGGGACGTCTGAATCAACGGTTCGACGTGACTTGGATGAATTAGAAGCTGAAAGTAAACTTCGCCGGGTTCACGGCGGTGCGGAAAGCCTGCATTTTCTTCAAGAGGAAGAAAGCAATAAAGAAAAATCTATCAAAAACATTCAAGTTAAGTCAAAAATCGCGGTAAAAGCGGCGGAATTGATCAAAGATCATGACGTGATCTTTATCGATGCCGGTACGACCAATGAACTTTTGGTACAAGAAATTGTCAATCCGACGGTAACCGTGGTGACTAACTCGATTCACCATGCGACCAAGTTGGTCGAGCGAAATGTTCCGACGGTCATCATCGGTGGGAAGGTAAAATCTTCTACAGATGCTAGTATCGGAGGGATTGCGCTCAATCAGATCGGTCAGTTGAATTTTGACAAGGCCTTTCTTGGAATGAATGGAATCGATGATGAATTTTACAGCACTCCAGACCTGGAAGAAGGATCTGTCAAGCGTGCGATTATCGAAAATGCAAAAAAAACCTATATCCTAGCGGATGATTCAAAAATTGGAGTGACATCCTTTGTCAAAGTGGCTCCGATCAAGCGAGCCATGATTATCACCAATCAATGTGAACCGCAACGATTAAAGGTTTTAAAAGAAAAAACGGAGGTTATAGAGGTTTGATTTATACAGTAACACTGAATCCAGCCATTGACTACATTGTCCGTCTCGATCATGTAGAGACCGGGGCGGTCAATCGGATGGCTTCGGAAGATAAATTTGCCGGTGGTAAGGGAATCAATGTCAGTCGTGTCTTGAAGCGTCTTGATATTGAGAACACAGCGACTGGATTTATCGGTGGTTTCACAGGACGCTTCATCGAAGACGTACTGACTAGCGAAGCCATTTCAACCAACTTTGTGACAGTGGATCAGGATACCCGGATCAATGTCAAGATCAAAGCTGATCAAGAAACAGAGATCAACGGGAACGGTCCAGAAGTGACAGAAGCGCAGTTGCAAGAATTACTCAGCATCCTATCAAGCTTAACAGCAGATGATGTGGTGGTCTTTGCAGGGTCTGCCCCATCTTCACTTGGAAATGCTGTTTACAAACAATTGATCGCAGCAAGTCGTGCGACAGGTGCACAAGTCGTTTGCGACTTTGAAGGGCAAACTTTGATTGATTCCTTGGAATTCAATCCCCAATTGGTTAAACCAAACAACCATGAGTTGGGAGATATTTTTGGCGTGACCTTGACGGAATTGCCAGAAATCGAACGCTATGCCAAAGAAATCTTGGCCAAAGGAGCACAAAACGTCATTATTTCCATGGCAGGTGATGGTGCTCTCCTTGTCAGTCCAAGCGGTACTTACTTCGCAAAACCAATCAAAGGGCAAGTGAAGAATTCTGTTGGGGCTGGGGATTCCATGGTAGCAGGCTTCACAGGGAAGCTCGCAACGACGGGAGACGTCATCGAAGCCTTCAAATGGGGCGTGGCTTGTGGCACAGCGACCACCTTCTCAGATGATTTGGCGACAGCGGACTATATTAAAGAAACTTATGAAAAAGTAGAGGTAGAAAAACTATGAAAATTCAAGACGTTTTAAATAAAAACGTGATGTTGTTTGATCTTCAAGCAACAGATAAAGAAGGCGTGATCAATGAGATGATCCAATCGCTCGTTGACAATGGTGTGGTGACAGATTTTGAAACTTTCAAAGCTGGGATTATGAACCGTGAAGCACAAACTTCAACTGGTTTGGGTGACGGAATTGCTATGCCGCACAGCAAAAATGAAGCTGTCAAAGAAGCAACGGTCTTGTTTGCAAAATCAAACAAAGGTGTTGACTACGCCTCACTTGATGGCCAACCGACTGATTTGTTCTTCATGATCGCAGCTCCAGAAGGAGCAAACGATACTCACTTGGCAGCCCTTGCTGAATTGTCTAAGTACTTGATGAAACCAGGCTTTGCAGACAAACTTCGCCAAGCAAGCACACCTGAGCAAGTGATCGCAGCCTTTGATGCGGAAGAGCAAGTAGCTGCAGCAGAAGAAGCGAAAAAAGCAGAAGCAGTCAAAGAAGCAGCTTCATCTGACAAACCACTCATCGTTGCTGTTACAGCATGTACAACTGGTATCGCTCACACTTACATGGCAGAAGAAGCCCTCATCAAAAAAGGGGAAGAAATGGGTGTTACGGTTCGCGTTGAAACCAACGGTGCATCCGGTGTCGGCAACCGCTTGACAGCTGAAGAAATCGCCAAAGCTGAGGGAGTCATCATTGCAGCAGATAAAGCGGTTGAAACAGCTCGTTTCGATGGCAAAAAATTGATTTCTAAACCAGTCGCAGCCGGTATCCGTCAAACAGAAGAATTGATCCAAACCATCTTGGATGGCAAAGCAGATGTCTTCCACGCAGAAAATGCGGCAGAAGCAAGCGCTAGTCAAGAAAAATTGAGCTTAGGTGGAGCCTTCTACAAACACCTGATGAGTGGAGTTTCTCAAATGCTTCCATTCGTTATCGGTGGTGGGATCTTGATCGCCCTTGCCTTCTTGATCGACCAAATCCTTGGGGTGCCTCAAGATCAATTGTCTCAACTTGGTTCATACCATGAATTAGCAGCTCAATTTAAAACAATCGGTGGTGCAGCCTTTGGCTTCATGCTTCCAGTACTTGCAGGTTACATCGGATTCTCCATCGCTGAAAAACCTGGTTTTGTAGCAGGGTTTATCGCTGGATCTATTGCTAGCTCAGGGTCAGCATTTGGAAATATCGCCTACGGTGCTGCTAAAGGTGAATTACCAGCAGCCGTATCATCAGGTTTCCTTGGAGCTTTGGTAGGTGGTTTCCTTGCAGGTGGAATTGTTCTCTTACTTCGCAAAGCCCTTGCAGGTCTTCCACGTTCACTCGATGGTATCCGCTCTATCCTTCTCTTACCATTACTTGGTGTTGGTTTGACAGGATTCTTGATGTTCCTCATCAATATTCCAATGGCTGCTATCAATACTGGTCTTAACAACTTCCTTTCAAGCTTGTCAGGTAGCTCAGCTGTCCTTCTTGGACTTCTCGTCGGCGGTATGATGGCTGTCGATATGGGTGGACCAGTTAACAAAGCCGCTTATGTCTTCGCTACAGGTACACTTGCTGAATCTGTTGCTTCAGGTGGTTCTATTGTTATGGCAGCTGTTATGGCAGCTGGTATGGTTCCTCCATTGGCAGTATTCGTAGCAACTGTATTGTTTAAAGATAAATTCACACAAGAAGAACGCGATTCAGGTTTGACAAACATTGTTATGGGTCTTTCCTTCATCACAGAAGGTGCCATTCCTTTCGGTGCAGCTGACCCAGCTCGTGCCATCCCTAGCTTCATTGCAGGTTCAGCATTGACAGGTGCTCTTGTTGGTCTTGCAGGCTTGAAACTCATGGCTCCTCACGGAGGAATCTTCGTTATCGCCCTTACTTCAAATCCACTTCTTTACATCTTGTTTGTATTGATCGGTGCTATCGTAAGTGGTATTTTGTTCGGATTGCTTCGCAAACCTAAAAACTAAACATACCTAAAAGGTTGGGAATGCCCAACCTTTTCTTTTTGTACAAGTGAAAAAATCACCTCATTCGGCGTTGGTAACTTGAGCTGAATTATGATATAATAAGCCTATCGCATATTTTTAGGAGAATAAAAATGGATATTCAACGTGAAAAAGAATTTGTCAGCCAATACCACTATGATGCTCGTAATTTTGAGTGGGAAAAAGAAAATGGCATCCCTGAAACAAAAGTAGATGTAAACTTTCAATTGATCAATCGTGATCAAGAACAAAACACGACTTCCTTGATTGTCATCTTGAGCTACATGATCGTTTTTGACGGTTTTGTGATCAGTGGAACCATCACTCAAATCAACCACTTGTTTGGTCGTTATGTCAATGAACCAAGCGAATTCAGCAAAGACGAAGTGGAAGAATTGGCTCGCCCTTGCTTGAATATGCTCAACCGTTTGACTTATGAAGTCACAGAAATTGCCCTCGATTTACCGGGTATTAATTTGGAGTTTTAATCAATGAAATTAGCAGTGATCACGGATTCGTCTGCCTATTTAACGCAAGACGTGCTCCATCACGACGACTTATTTATTTTAGAGATCCCGATCTATATCGATGGGGAGTCTTATGTTGAAGGGAAGAACCTGACACACGATGAGTTCTACCAAAAGATGGCTGCGTCTAAGGAATTGCCAAAGACTAGCCAGCCGAGTGTGGCAGAGTTAGAAGAAGTCTTATCTGGTTTGACAGCTAAGGGCTATACGCATGCTATCGGTCTTTTCTTGTCATCTGGTATTTCTGGTTTCTACCAAAATATCCAATATTTGAAGGACGAATTCGAAGGCTTGACCGTCGAATTTCCGGATTCAAAAATCACCAGTTTTCCTCTAGGGATGATGACAGAAGACTGCTTGAAATGGGCTGGTGAAGGTCGTTTGTTTGATGAGATTGTGGCCAATGTCCAACACCAGATTGATGGGACCACTGCCTATATTATGGTCGATGATTTGAATCACTTGGTCAAGGGGGGACGCCTGTCAAATGGCGCTGCCATCATTGGCAATCTCTTGAGTATCAAGCCAATCCTTCACTTTAATGACCAAGGTGTCATCGAAGTTTTTGAAAAAGTCCGTACGGAAAAGAAAGCCATGAAACGCTTGGTGGAAATCGTTGATGAAGGACTCACCGGAGGGCATTACCAAGTCTTTATCATCCATGCTAATGTACCTGAAAAAGCCGAAGCGCTTCGTCAGATGTTGGTGGCTGAAGGGGTAGAGGGAGAAATTCCTTTTGCCACCTTTGGAGGCGTGATTGGGACGCACTTAGGTGACCATAGCTTAGCAGTTGGGTATATCCCTATCGTTTAAGGAGAATTCTATGTCCATTAAAGTCATTATTGCAGGTTTCAAGGGGAAAATGGGGCAGGCAGCCTACCAGATGGTTTCTGAAGATCCTGAGCTAGAACTAGCTGGCTTGATCGATCCATTTACTGTTGAGACAGAGGTTGCAGGGGTCCCCGTCTTTAACCGCAAAGAAGATGTCGTAGGTCTTGAAGCAGATGTTTGGGTGGACTTTACTATGCCAAAGGTTGCTTACGAGAATACTCGCTTTGCAATTGAAAATGGCTTTGCGCCTGTTGTAGGGACAACTGGCTTTACGCCTGAGCAGATTCAGGATTTGACAGAGCTTTCGCGTGAAAAGGATTTGGGGGGCTTGATTGCTCCGAACTTTGCTATTGGAGCTGTGCTCTTGATGCAATTTGCAGCGCAAGCTGCCAAGTATTTCCCAAATGTGGAAATCATCGAACTGCACCATGATAAGAAGAAAGATGCACCGAGTGGAACAGCGATTAAGACCGCTGAGTTGATCTCGGAGAAGCGCGAGAAGATTCAGCAAGGTGCAGCAGATGAAGAAGAGTTGATGCCTGGAGCAAGAGGGGCAGATTTTGAAGGGATGCGCATCCATTCGGTTCGATTGCCTGGCCTAGTCGCTCACCAAGAGGTGATTTTTGGTAGCCAAGGCGAAGGGTTGACTCTCCGTCATGATTCCTATGATCGTGTTTCCTTCATGACAGGAGTAAATCTAGGGATTAAAGAAGTTGTCAAGCGTCATGAGCTTGTTTATGGTTTGGAACACTTACTATGAGATTAGAAAAGATGCCTTCTGAGTTTCAGGAGGCTTTACCAATATTAGAGAAGATTAAAGCAGCTGGTTTTGAGGCCTATTTTGTGGGGGGATCTGTCCGTGATGCCCTCTTGGATCGTCCAATTCACGATGTCGATATCGCTTCTTCCTCATACCCAGAAGAGACCAAGGCGATTTTTGATCGCACAGTAGATGTCGGTATCGAACATGGGACCGTCTTGGTCCTTGAAAATGGTCAAGAATATGAAATTACGACCTTCCGGACAGAGGATGTCTATGTAGATTATCGCCGTCCAAGCTCCGTGTCTTTTGTGCGCTCGCTAGAAGAAGACCTCAAGCGTCGTGATTTTACGGTTAATGCCTTTGCCTTAAATGAAAAAGGAGAAATTGTTGACCTCTTTCATGGACTAGAAGATTTAGAAAATAAGGTCCTTCGGGCCGTTGGCCTTCCTCACGAACGGTTTAACGAAGATGCGCTCCGGATCATGCGAGGTTTTCGTTTTCAAGCCAGTCTCGGATTTGAATTAGAAGAGGCAACCTTTGATGCTATGAAGGAGTGTGCTCCATTACTAGAGAAGATTTCCGTAGAGCGCACCTTCATCGAGTTTGATAAGCTCTTGCTTTCCCCATACTGGAGACAGGGCTTGGAAGCTATGCTGGCCAGTGGAGCCTATCACTATCTGCCAGAGATGAAGGATCGCAAAGTAGCGATCGAGCGGTTGTTTGACATAGAGCTGGAATATACCTTTTCAACTTCTGAGCAAGCCTGGGCTGCTTTGGTCTTAGCACTAGAGATTCAAGATATTCCAAAATTCTTTAAGAAATGGAAGACTTCTAGAGACTTTGCCAAGACGGTGGAGCAGATCGTAGAGATTCTAAAGCTCCGAGAAAATGGAAGCCTAGACAAGCGTGCCTGCTACAAGTATGAGAAGCATTTGTTGCTAGTTGCAGAAGAGCTCCGGGAAGCGTATGCCTTGAGTGTGGATTATTTGGCCATCGAGCGTGTTTATGATAGCTTGACCATTCATGATAAGCATGAAGTGGTGGTCAATGGCGGTATGTTGATCAAAGACTACGGCTTTCAACCAGGTCCAGCCTTGGGAGAGATTTTGACAAAGATCGAATATGCCATTGTCGATGGGGAACTGGCCAATGAAAAAGAAGCCATCATTGCCTATATCCAGCAAGCAAAAGAGGAGGAAAAATGAGCGATTTTATTGTCGATAAATTAACCAAATCTGTCGGAGATAAGACCGTCTTTCGTGAGATTTCCTTTATCATTCACGACTTGGATCGGATCGGATTGATCGGGGTCAATGGGACTGGAAAAACCACTCTGTTAGATGTGTTGTCAGGTCGCTCTGGCTTTGATGGAGATGTGAGTCCTTTTTCTGCCAAGAGTGATTATACGATTGGTTATTTGACTCAGGAACCAGACTTTGATGATCAAAAGACGGTTCTGGATACAGTATTATCTAGTGATTTGCGTGAAATGCAGCTGATTCGTGATTATGAATTCTTGATGGCGGATTACCGAGAAGAGAACCAAGCACGTCTTGAAAAGGTCATGGCGGAGATGGATTCACTCAATGCTTGGGAAATCGAGAGTCAGGTTAAGACAGTCCTATCAAAGCTTGGAATTGAAGATTTGAACGCCACAGTTGGAGATCTATCTGGAGGCTTACGTCGTCGGGTGCAACTGGCACAGGTTTTGCTGTCTCACCACGACCTGCTCTTACTAGATGAGCCGACCAACCACCTAGACATTGATACCATCGAATGGTTGACCAATTTCTTGAAGAACTCTAAGAAAACCGTGCTCTTCATTACCCACGATCGCTATTTCTTGGATAATATCTCGACAAGGATCTTTGAGTTGGATCGGGCTGGTTTGATTGAGTATCAAGGTAATTACCAGGATTATGTCCGCTTAAAGGCTGAGCAAGATGAGCGTGATGCGGCCCTTCTTCATAAGAAGCAACAACTCTATAAGCAGGAGTTGACCTGGATGCGACGTCAACCCCAGGCGCGTGCGACCAAGCAACAGGCACGGATCAATCGTTTCCATGATCTCAAACAAGACTTGTCTGGTCAAAGCAATCAGATGGATTTGGAGATGAACTTTGAGACCAGCCGAATCGGAAAGAAAGTCATTGAGTTTAAGGATGTGAGTTTTGCTTTTGAAAACAAGCCGATTTTACAGGACTTTAACCTCTTGGTGCAAAACAAGGATCGTATCGGAATCGTTGGAGATAATGGCGTCGGAAAATCAACCCTGCTCAATTTGATCGCTGAGCGCCTCCAGCCTCAGAGCGGGCAAGTCATCATCGGTGAAACTGTGCGCGTTGCTTATTTCTCTCAACAGATCGATGGGTTGGATGAGAGCAAGCGCGTGATTAATTTCTTGCAAGAAGTTTCCGAGGAAGTGAAGACGACCGTTGGAACGACATCAATTGCTGATCTCTTGGAGCAATTCCTCTTCCCACGTTCTATGCACGGAACCCTGATCGAAAAACTCTCTGGTGGGGAGAAGAAGCGGCTCTTTCTCTTGAAACTCTTGATTGAAAAACCTAATGTGCTTCTCCTCGATGAGCCGACCAATGACTTGGATATCGCTACCTTGACGGTTTTGGAAAACTTCCTTCAAAACTTTGGAGGTCCCGTCATTACCGTTAGCCACGACCGCTATTTCCTAGACAAAGTCGCAAGCAAGATCCTGGCTTTTGAAAACGGGGGAATTCGTGAGTTCTTTGGCAATTATACGGATTATTTAGATGAAAAAGCCTTTGAAGCAGCTCAAACAACGGCCAGTCACAAGGTTGAAAAAGAGAAACCTGTCAAGCCAAAAGAAGAGAAGAAGCGCATGAGCTACATGGAGAAGCAAGAGTGGGCGAGCATTGAAGCAGATATCGAAGCCATTGAAAGTCGAATCGCAGAGATTGAAGTGGAGATGAATGAAAACGGCTCTGACTTTGGCAAATTGTCAGCCCTTCAAAAGGAATTGGATCAGGAAAATGAGCGATTGCTTGAGAAGTACGATCGTTATGAATACCTGAGCGAATTAGATGAATAAGGAGGCCCTATGAATCAATTGAACCGGATATCCCTTGGGATTTCAGCCACTATTTTTACCATTATCGGTATCGTCTTGTTTATCAATCCAATTGAGCACATCGGCTCATTTAGCTGGTTGATTTCCTGTGGCTTCTTTTTAATTTCCTTTTCGCGTTTTTCACGCTATTACCGATTGCGTCAAGCTGGTATCGTTCAGCAGCAACAACTCTTTCACAGTATGGTCGCTTTGGTTTTTGCGGTCTACTTACTGCTCTATGGCTACAAGACCTTGCCGATTGTCTTTCCAGTCACTTTAGGAATTTGGCTGATCTATCGTTCGATTTTAAACTTCCGAAAAGCTAATTTCTACTCGAGAAAGGTTGAGGAACTGTCCAAGCGTTATATTTTCTTTGCCTTGCTACAGCTCTTCATCGGCTTATTCTTAATCGTTAGTCCGCTCTCGATTAGCGTCTTTCTATTAAATATTATTGGTTTGATTTTCCTCATTTTAGGATTTCAATCCTTTAGTCTCTTGTTAAAAAGTTAAGAAAAGTTACGTGCAAACCTTTGCGTTTAATAAAAAGTCTGATATAATAGATCTGTAAGTGTTTACAAGTTTGAAAGGAGTAACAGATGTCTAAAAAAATTATTGGGATTGACCTTGGGGGAACTTCAATTAAGTTTGCCATCCTCACTTTGGATGGGGAAGTTCAAGAAAAATGGTCTATTAAAACAAATATCTTGGATGAAGGTAGCCATATCGTAGATGATATGATCGAATCCATCGCGCATCGTTTGAAGATGCTTGGGCTTGATGCTTCTGAGTTCCAAGGAATTGGAATGGGTTCACCTGGTGTCGTTGACCGTGAAAAAGGTACAGTTATCGGTGCCTACAACTTGAACTGGAAGACTCTTCAACCAGTCAAAGAAAAGATCGAAAGTGCCCTTCATATTCCATTCTTTATCGATAATGATGCCAACGTTGCTGCTTTGGGTGAACGTTGGAAAGGGGCTGGTGAAAACCAACCAGATGTTGTCTTCATGACACTTGGTACAGGTGTCGGCGGTGGGATCGTCGCTGAAGGTCGTCTCTTGCACGGGGTGCGTGGAGCTGCTGGGGAACTTGGTCACATCACGGTTGACTTTGATGATCCAATCCAATGTACCTGTGGTAAAAAAGGCTGTCTTGAAACGGTTGCGTCAGCAACAGGGATCGTCAACTTGACTCGTCGTTATGCAGATGAGTACGAAGGGGACTCTCAATTGAAAGTCTTGATCGACAATGGTGAAGAAGTGACAGCTAAAACGGTCTTTGATCTAGCAAAAGAGGGTGACGCTCTTGCTTTGATCGTTTATAAGAACTTCTCACGTTACCTTGGACTTGCTGCAGCCAATATTGGTTCAACCTTGAACCCGTCTAAGATCGTTATCGGTGGTGGGGTATCTGCTGCTGGAGACTTCCTCTTGGATGGTGTGCGCAAGGTCTTTGAAGAAAACTCATTCCCACAAGTACGTGAATCTACTCAATTGGCGCTTGCTACTTTGGGAAATGACGCAGGTGTGATCGGTGCTGCATCCCTTGTATTACAATAAGATGAAATGGAGATCTGGTTCGTGCTAGGATCTCCTTTTTTCTGTATCCTGTGATATAATGAAGACAAAACTGGATTCAAGGAGGGTATATGACAAAAGCAGATACAATTTTTAAAGAAAACATTCGGAAAATCATGGAAGAAGGCGTTTGGTCAGAACAGGCACGCCCTAAATACAAGGATGGAACAACTGCCAACTCCAAATACATCACGGGAGCCTTTATGGAGTTTGATCTTGCAAAAGGCGAGTTTCCAATTACGACCCTTCGTCCTATCGCTATTAAATCCGCTATCAAAGAGATGCTCTGGATTTACCAAGATCAGTCCAATAGTTTAGAAGTTTTAGAAGAAAAGTACAATGTCCATTATTGGAAGGACTGGGAAGTGGGGGAGAGTCGGACCATCGGTCAGCGCTATGGTGCAGTGGTCAAAAAGCATGACATCACCAATAAAATTCTCAAGCAATTAGAAGCCAATCCCTGGAATCGCCGCAATATTATCTCGCTCTGGGACTATGATGCCTTTGAAGAGACAGAAGGTCTTTTGCCATGTGCGTTTCAAACCATGTTTGACGTGCGGCGCGTGGATGGAGAAATCTATCTAGATGCGACCTTGACCCAGCGTTCCAATGATATGTTGGTGGCCCACCATATCAATGCCATGCAGTATGTAGCGCTACAGATGATGATTGCCAAGCACTTTGGCTGGAAGGTTGGAAAGTTCTTTTACTTCATTAATAACCTTCATATTTATGATAATCAATTTGAACAGGCAGAAGAGTTACTCCGGCGAGAGCCAGCAGATTGCCAGCCACACTTGGTTTTAAATGTGCCAGATGGAACCAATTTCTTTGACATCAAAGCAGAAGATTTTGAACTGGTCGATTATGATCCAGTGAAGCCACAATTGAAGTTTGATCTTGCGATTTAGTGATAAAATCAAGTTTTTGATGCCTTGATCTATTGCTAAAATCCTTTCAGAATTAAAACAATTTTAGCTAAAAATTTTTACTCATTTTTGAGTCAAAATGTTTTGAAAATCGTTCGGATTTTGTTAAAATAGATAAGGTTTGGAAAAAACTAAACAATTTTAAAAAGAATGTTAATTTATAGATAAATATGGAGGTCCATTAGATGGGGAAAGACTTATTTAATGATCGTATTAGCAGATTCTCAATTCGTAAATTGAATGTGGGTGTTTGCTCAGTACTTTTGGGGACACTTGTCATGGTTGGGACAGCCGCAAGTGCAGCCGCAGAAGAAAAGACAGATACGACAAGTGAAAATGTAGCAGCAGTTGCAACAGCGTCGGAAGCGCCCGCAACTTCAACAGCTACTTCAGCAGCATCAACTGCCGCAACAACTAGTACAGCAGCTACAACTTATGATGCAAACGCAGCAATCACTGCACCAGAGACTTCAACTGCTGCAGCAACATCAACAGCACCTGCTTCAACTAGTGAAGCAAGTAGCACAAGCACAGCAGCATCCGCTGCCTCAACTGCACCGGAAACATCAACAGCTGCAACTCCAAAATTAGAAGCAGCTACGCCAGTAAACAAGGCGCCAGAAGCAGCTGCAACAGATAAGAAAGAAGAAGTGGCTGCTGGTGTCGTAGCACCAGCCTCAGAAAACAATGCTGTGACAGCAGAGACTTCTGGTCCTAAGCGTCGTAATCGTCGTGCTCTTGGTGACCCAAATGATCCAAGCTTGATCGGGGATGACGTTGAAGACGCAACTTCAACTCCGAAAGTTGAAAAACCTGGCTTTACAACAAATGTAAATGCTGCAGACCTTGCTAGTCAAATCTCCTGGTTGGACTTTGGCGATACAGCCAACTGGACAGGGACTACTACAACATCAAAAGGGGAACTTGCTCTCCAAGTCGGCGCGACCTACACCAAGGAAATCATGCCTGGCTATGTTGTAACCATCAAGGTAAAATCTTTGAAGCCTTTCCAAGCGACAGAAATATACAAAAAACGCCTTGAAGAACGAGGAGCAACAGAAGCTGAAAAAGCGACCTATGACCCCAATGCTAGAAATGGTTATGTGAATGGAAATGCAAATCCGTTTACCTTGGCGGAATTTAATGCCGGTGAAGAAGCTAAGGTTATTGCCGAGCCTCAAAACCGTTGGACTGAAATTAAAAGCGAGGGGATTGATACTGGTACAACTAAGAAAACTACTATTAGTTCAGAATTAACCGGCGGGAACATTGGGATCCAGTTTGAAGTTTCTGCGACCTTCCGTGGCAAAGCCGTCAAACCTGCCATTGTCATGGCAGATGGTGAGTCAGCTAACCCTGGTGAATTGGTTCTGTTTACCACCAATGGAGAAGGATGGAAACATATAGGGGAATGGAAAAAATCGACTAGAAGATATAATGTAAACTACATTCCACAAGATACAGACAATTTATTTGGTTCAAATCCTACCACCAAAATAAACGGTATGAATTTCGGTAGAACTAATCTTGACCAACTTCGTAGAACAACTCAAGTTGGACCAGACAAAAAAGAGGTCGCTTGGAAGTATTTTGGAAGTGCCGATTTAACAACTGGAGGTCTCGGTACAGGTGTCTTCGGTCCAAATATTTCTGCAAGTGATGTTGCTGTTCCTCTTGTTATGACAAAGGGAGCTTCTGAAATCGGTCTTTACATTGCTTCAGGTGGTAAACAATCTGCTATGGTTGGATTTTTCCCGCTTGATGAAGGAGATGCGCCTGAATCATACGGTAAGGCGATTCATTCGATTGCAACTGTAGATGGAATTACAGGTAAAAAAGTATCTCAACCTTATCTAGGTCACTTAAGCCCTGATATGGATGAAAACAATACGCTTGATTGGACTGGTGATGACAAGGCGACCACTGCGGATGAAGGCATCGACCAATTGCTTCCAAATGATCTCAAAGGAAAAACCAATGAGCTGATCAAGATGGACCGGACACGTCCAGGTAATTACACGATTTCAGTGGAAGCTCATACGGATGGAGCAGCAGAAGCTAACATCTATGGTTGGATAGATTTCAACCAAAACGGAACCTTCGATGAAGATGAACGTTCTGATTTAACAACTATTACCCAAGATGGAACGGCTACGTTAAGCTTTACAAAGAGTAAAACCTATATTGATCCTAGTGTCAATGAATTGGGTGTTCGGATTCGTATCGCTAAGAATGCTAAAGAAATTGAAAGTCCAACAGGTATGGCCTTGTCAGGGGAAGTTGAGGACTTCAAGACTCAAATCACCCACCCACCAAAAGGAGAATTCAAAGAAACAAGTGGTCTTCAAGGGGCGAAGCAAACTGCAACTGTAGCCTTTACTGCTCGAGGTTTGCAAGGGTATAGCCTGACAGAAGCAGCGAAAATTGATGAAACAGTAGCTCCACAAATGATAGATAACCGTACAGGGCAAGTCGTAACACCTGGTGCAGATGGCTACTATGCTGTAGCTGGTCAAGGGAAGTACAAGATCACTTCAAACGGAACATCTGTGGATGTTGAGTTCATTCCCGAAGATCACTTCCTTGGAACAGCTGACGGTATCTCTATCCGTCGTACAGACAGCAATGGCTACGATACGGGTTGGTCAACAAAATTCCCAGCCGATGAAGCCAATGTCGATACTGCCATCAATACTATGGACGGTCTATACATCCCAACAGTTACACCAACGGAAATTGAAGGGGTAGATAAGACTTCATCAGATGTCCAAGGTGCGACTCAAACTGGTACACCTACCTTTAACACAACTACAACGAATGCTAATGGCGAAAAGATCTCTGTCACTCCAAGCTTGGAATACCCTGCTAAATTGGTGGACCCAGCGACTGGTCAAGTAACCAATGCAACCTCTGTAACAGTAGCGGGCGAAGGAACTTACAGCATTGATGATGCTACTGGTAAAGTAACCTTTGTTCCAGAACCAGGATTCACAGGTACAGCTCAAGGTGTTACCGTATCTGTAACAGCTCCTGTCGGAAATGATAAAGACGGTACCGTCCGTGATGAATACCTTAAGACAGCAAGCGCTAAATACACACCAACGGTTACTCCAATCACAGTGACTCCTACAGACAAGGTTTCTGCGGATGTTCAAAACGTTCCTCAAACCCAAACACCAACCTTTGATTTGAGTAATGATAAGACTGCTGAAATCACAAGCAAGAAATTGGTGGATCCCGCAACTGGTCAACCAACTGATGAAACAACTGTGACAGTAGCAGGTGAAGGTAGCTATACTATCGACCCAACGACTGGAGCAGTAACATTTACGCC
This sequence comes from Streptococcus caecimuris, assembly GCF_943193075.1. NCBI lineage: Bacteria > Bacillati > Bacillota > Bacilli > Lactobacillales > Streptococcaceae > Streptococcus > Streptococcus caecimuris. Next base: position 28,972 of record NZ_CALPCT010000015.1, read on the forward strand.
AGAAAAAGACTTTGTTGGTACTGCAAAAGGAGTAACTGTTCAGGCAACTGCTACCATTACAAATGCCAATGGTAAGACTGCAACCATTACTTCAGATGCGACCTACACACCAACTGTTGTGCCAGCAGTTCCAACTGCAAACCCAGCAACTTCTAAAGATATCCAAGGTGCAACACAAACAGGGACACCAACCTTTGCAGGAAAAACTGTTCAAGTAAATGGTGAAGATAAAGCTATCACCATTAAAGAGAATAGCTACACGCTTTTGGATAATGATGGCAATGAAGTGACAAGTACACCAGCTTATGCTGCTGATGGTACGACTGAAATCGGTACATACACAATTGATCCTACAACTGGTCAAGTAACCTTCACACCGACTGACAAGTCATACACTGGCGCAGTCACACCAGCCAAGGTTCAAGCTGAAAGCTCAAACGGTATCAAGGTGGACACAACTTACACGCCTGAAATCGTTCCAGTAACACCAACAGCAACACCAGCTGAAACAGAAGATATCCAAGGTGCCACTCAAACAGGTAAACCTGAATTCAAAGGTGGAACTGTAACGGTTGATGGCGTTGAAAAGACTGTTGAAATCAATGAAGACGTTCCAGCAAAATTCGACGACGGCTCAACAACTAAGACAGTTGAAGGTGTTGGTACTTACACAGTAGCAGCAGATGGAACTGTGACATTTGTTCCTGAGAAATCATTTGTCGGAACTGCACCAGCAGTAACCGTTGTTCGTGAAGATAAGAACGGAACGAAAGCTTCTGCGACCTACACACCAACAGTATTACCTGTAACCCCAACTGCAACTCCAGCAGAAACAACAGACATTCAAGGTGCAACTCAAAAAGGTAAACCTGAATTCAAGGGTGGAACTGTGACTGTTGATGGCGTTGAGAAGACTGTTGAAATCAACGAAGATGTTCCAGCAACATTTGACGATGGCTCAACAACTAAGACAGTAGAAGGCGTTGGTACTTACACAGTAGCAGCAGACGGTACAGTTACATTTGTTCCTGAGAAATCATTCACAGGTAAAGCACCAGCCGTAACGGTTGTTCGTGAAGATAAGAACGGAACTAAGGCGTCTGCAACGTACACACCAACTGTAACTCCAGTAACACCGACTGCGAAACCAGTTGAAACAACTGATATTCAAGGTGCTACACAAACAGGTAAGCCTGTATTTACTGAAGGCGATAGCCGCGTGCCAATGAACGATGATGTTCCAGCCACATTTGACGATGGCTCAACTACGAAGACTGTTGACGGCGTTGGTACTTACACAGTAGCAGCAGACGGAACAGTGACATTCGTACCTGAGAAATCATTTACTGGTACTGCTCCAGCAGTGACGGTTGTTCGCGAAGATAAGAACGGAACAAAAGCTTCTGCAACTTATACACCAACTGTAACTCCTGTCACACCGACAGCGACACCAGTTGAAACAACAGGTAAGCAAGGTCAAACTCAAACAGGTAAGCCTGAATTTACTGAAGGCGACAGCCGAGTACCAATGAACGATGACGTTCCAGCTACTTTCGACGATGGCTCAACTACCAAGACAGTAGATGGTGTTGGTACTTACACAGTAGCAGCCGACGGAACTGTAACCTTTGTTCCTGAAAAATCATTCACAGGTAAAGCACCAGCCGTAACAGTTGTTCGTGAAGATAAGAACGGAACAAAAGCTTCTGCAACTTACACACCAACTGTAACTCCAGTAACTCCAACTGCAACACCAGCTGAATCTACTGGACCTCAAGGTCTTGTTCAAACTGGAACTGTAACCTTCACTGAAGGTGATGAAGTAGCTCCAATTAACAAGGATTCGATTACTCTTCTTGATGAAAATGGTCAACCAGCAGCATCTGTAGTTGCTAAGTCATCAGAAGGTAAAGAAATTGGTACTTTCACAGTTGATAAAGATACAGGTGTAGTTACTTTCACACCGACAGATAAATCTTATTCAGGTGATGTTGTCCCAGTTAAGGTTCAGGCAGCTGATACAAATGGAACTACAGTTGAAACAACTTATACACCGAAGATTACTCCAGTTGTTCCAACTTCTGAAGATGCTACATCGACAGATATTCAAGGTCAAACACAATCTGGTAAACCAACCTTCACCGAAGGAAATCCAAATGTTCCAATCGATGAAGATACTCCAGCTACCTTCGAAGATGGTTCAACCACTAAGACAGTAGATGGCGAAGGAACTTACACTGTTTCTCCAGATGGAACTGTAACCTTCGTACCAGAAAAATCATTCACTGGAACTGCTTCAGGCGTAACAGTAAAACGCGTGGATAAGAACGGTACTGAAATCACAGCTAAGTACACACCAACTGTGACACCAGTAACACCAACTGCAACACCAGCTGAATCAACAGATATCCAAGGTGCGACTCAAACTGGTAAACCTAAATTCACCGAAGGCGACAGCCGTGTGCCTATGAACGATGATGTTCCAGCAACCTTCGATGATGGCTCAACTACGAAGACTGTAGATGGTGTTGGTACTTACACAGTAGCAGCAGACGGTACAGTAACCTTCGTACCAGAAAAATCATTCGTTGGAACTGCTCCAGCTGTAACAGTGGTTCGTGAAGATAAGAACGGAACAAAAGCTTCTGCGACTTATACACCAACCGTAACACCAGTTACACCAACTGCAGAAGATACAACATCTACTGACAAACAAGGTCAAACGCAAACAGGTACACCAACCTTCACACCAGGTAATCCAAATGTTCCAATGGATGATGATACACCTGCAACATTTGAAGATGGCTCAACAACCAAGACTATTCCTGGTGAAGGAACTTACACTGTTGCTCCAGACGGAACAGTAACATTTGTTCCAGAAAAATCATTCACAGGAGAAGGTACAGGCGTAACGGTTAAACGTGTCGATAAGAACGGTACTCCAGTTACTGCTAAGTACACACCAACTGTGACACCAGTAACTCCAACAGCAAGTCCAGCTGAATCAGAAGCACCTCAAGGTGTGGTTCAAACTGGAACTGTAACCTTCACAGAAGGTGACCCAGTAGCACCAATTGACAAGGATACCATTACTCTTCTTGATGAAAATGGTCTGCCAGCAGCATCAGTAGAAGCGAAATCACCAGCAGGTGATGTGATCGGTACCTTCACCGTTGATAAAGAAACAGGTGTTGTGACCTTCACACCAACGGATAAATCTTACTCAGGTGATGTTGTTCCAGTTAAGGTTCAAGGTAAAGATACAAACGGAACTGTTGCTGAGACAACTTACACACCGAAGATCACTCCAGTTGTACCAACTGCTGATCCTGCAACATCTACAGACATCCAAGGTCAAACTCAAACAGGTACACCAAGCTTCACACCTGGTAACCCTGCTATCCCAATGGATGATGATGTACCAGCTACCTTTGAAGATGGTTCAACAACAAAAGTTATTCCAGGTGAAGGAACTTACACAGTTGCTCCAGACGGAACCGTAACCTTTGTACCAGAAAAATCATTCACAGGAACAGGTACAGGCGTAACAGTGAAACGTGTTGATAAGAACGGTACTCCAGTTACTGCAACCTACACACCAACAGTTACACCAGTAACTCCAACAGCTAAGCCAGCAACATCTACAGACATCCAAGGTGCGACACAAACTGGTAAGCCTGTATTTACTGAAGGCGACAGCCGTGTGCCAATGAACGATGATGTTCCAGCAACATTTGACGATGGTTCAACTACGAAGACAGTTGAAGGTGTTGGTACTTATACTGTAGCCCCAGACGGAACAGTGACATTTGTACCTGAAAAATCATTCGTCGGAACTGCACCAGCTGTAACTGTGGTTCGTGAAGATAAGAACGGAACCAAAGCTTCCGCAACTTACACACCAACCGTAACGCCTGTTACACCAACTGCAACTCCAGCAGTATCTACTGATGTGCAAGGTGCAACTCAAACAGGTAAACCTGTATTTACTGAAGGCGACAGCCGTGTACCAATGAACGACGATGTTCCAGCAACATTTGACGATGGTTCAACTACGAAGACAGTTGAAGGTGTTGGTACTTACACAGTAGCCCCAGACGGAACAGTGACATTTGTACCAGAGAAATCATTTGTTGGAACTGCACCAGCAGTGACAGTGGTTCGTGAAGATAAAAACGGAACAAAAGCTTCCGCAACTTACACACCAACCGTAACGCCTGTTACACCAACAGCTGATCCTGCAACATCTACAGATATCCAAGGTCAAACCCAAACAGGTAAACCAAGCTTCACGCCTGGTAACCCAAGTGTACCAATGGATGATGATGTGCCTGCAACCTTTGAAGATGGATCAACTACTAAAGTTATTCCTGGAGAAGGAACTTACACCGTTTCTCCAGACGGAACCGTAACCTTTGTACCAGAAAAATCATTCACAGGAACAGGTACAGGCGTAACCGTGAAACGTGTTGATAAGAACGGTACACCAATAACCGCTACTTACACACCAACAGTAACACCAGTTACACCAACTGCAGAATCAGTTACTTCAATTGGTAAGAAGGGTCAAACCCAAACAGGCAAACCAACCTTCACAGAAGGTGATAGCCGTGTACCAATGAATGACAAAGTTCCAGCAACATTTGAAGATGGTTCAACTACGAAGACAATTCCAGGTGTTGGTACATACACTGTAGCAGCAGACGGAACCGTAACCTTCACACCAGAACCTGAATTCACTGGAACTGCACCAGCTGTAACAGTGGTTCGCGAAGATGTGAACGGAACCAAAGCTTCCGCAACTTACACACCAACTGTCCTTCCAATCACTAAGTTTGTTGATAAAGAAGGTAAGGAAATCCCAGGATATCCTACAGTTGATGGAGAAGAACCAAAAGCTGAAATTCCAGGTTACCGCTTTGTGGAAACGAAGAAATTGCCTAATGGTGATACAGAACACGTCTATGAAAAAGTTACGACTTCATATGTAGACGAAAATGGGGACCCAATCCCAGGTAACCCAACAGAAGATGGGGAACAACCGAAGAAGGATATCCCAGGTTATGACTTCGTGAAGACTGTTGTAGATAAAGATGGAAACACTCAACATATCTACAAGAAGACTGTGACACCAACTCCAATGCCGGATCCAACTCCGACACCAGAGCCACAGCCACAGCCTACTCCACAACCGCAACCAACACCAGAACCACAACCTACTCCACAACCAAAACCAGAAGAACCAACGATTCCTGTCGTTCCAGAAGCGAAAGAAGAAGTGAAGTATATTGATCCACAAAATCCTACTGCACAACTTCCAAACACAGGAACAAAAGAATCTTCAACTGCTGGTCTTGCAATCTTTAGTGCTTTAGCAGGTCTCTCATTATTCGGATTTGCAAAACGCAAAAAAGAAGACTAAGCTAACTTGTGGCTAAGAAAAACCGCGAAAATCTCGCGGTTTTTTCTGTTTGTATTTGAAAAAATATCCTCCAAACAAGATAGTTGAAATCTGTCTTTTATAAGAAAATTTGATAAAATAGAAGTATCAGTGTAAAGGATGAGAGAATGAAAAAGATAATTGGTATCTGGGCTCAAACTGAAAATGGCATTATTGGAAAGGACCAAGTCATGCCTTGGTATCTGCCAGCTGAGCTTCAGCATTTCAAAGAAACAACCATGGGACAAGCCATTCTCATGGGAAGAGTGACTTTTGATGGTATGAAAAAACGGGTTCTACCAGGTCGGACCAGCATTATCTTAACGCAAGATCAAGCCTATGATCCTGAAAACGATGCTGTACTCGTCATGCACAGCAAAGAAGAAGTCTTGGACTGGTACCAGAACCAAGAGAAGAATCTTTATATTATCGGTGGCAGTCAGATTTTAAAGCTCTTTTCTGACCAGTTAGAAGAATTGATCCAGACCATGATTCATGCAACGATTGATGGAGATACATTGGCACCAAAATTTGAAGAGAGCCACTATGAAAGAGTCCGTCAAGTCCATCATCCGAAAGATGAGAAGAATCCATATGATTTTACGGTCAACTATTATAAGAGAAAGGATTTAGACTAATGGAGCGAAGTGTCTTTGGTTTTTTTACAGCTGTCCTATGTGTCATCTGTTTGATTTGCGCCTTACAAACCTTTCGTAAAAAACGGTTTGGCCTCGCTATTTTATTCTTACTAAATGCTTTTACCAATCTTGTGAATTCCATTCACGCCTTTTACATGACCTTATTTTAAACTAAATAGAAACAGAAAATGACAGAAAGAGGAAATACATGCCAACGAATCAAAATAATGATATGATGGTTTATTGTTCATTTTGCGGAAAGAGTCAAGATGAAGTCCAAAAAATTATTGCAGGAAACAACGCGTTTATCTGTAATGAATGTGTAGAGTTAGCACAAGAAATTATCCGTGAAGAGCTAGCAGAAGAAGTTCTTGCAGACCTTAGCGAAGTTCCAAAACCAATCGAATTGCTCAATATCTTGAACCACTATGTGATCGGTCAAGATCGTGCCAAACGTGCCCTTGCTGTAGCGGTATACAACCACTACAAACGCATCAACTTCCACGATACGCGCGAAGACGAGACAGATGTTGAATTGCAAAAATCAAACATCCTCATGATTGGTCCTACTGGTTCAGGTAAGACTTTCTTGGCCCAAACCTTAGCACGTAGCTTGAATGTCCCATTTGCCATTGCAGATGCAACAGCCTTGACAGAAGCTGGTTATGTAGGAGAAGACGTTGAAAACATTCTCTTGAAACTTCTTCAAGCAGCTGATTTCAACATCGAGCGTGCAGAACGAGGCATCATCTACGTCGATGAAATCGATAAGATCGCTAAGAAAAGTGAAAATGTCTCTATCACGCGTGACGTTTCTGGTGAAGGTGTACAACAAGCCCTCTTGAAGATCATCGAAGGAACCGTCGCTAGTGTCCCACCTCAAGGGGGACGCAAACACCCTCAACAAGAGATGATCCAAGTGGATACCAAGAATATTCTCTTCATCGTAGGTGGAGCTTTTGACGGGATCGAAGAAATTGTTAAGCAACGTCTTGGTGAAAAAGTCATCGGTTTCGGTAAGAACAATAAAGCTATTGATGAATCAAGCTCTTACATGCAAGAAATCGTGGCAGAAGATATTCAAAAATTCGGGATTATCCCAGAATTGATCGGACGTCTTCCAGTCTTTGCTGCTCTTGAGCAATTGACAGTTGACGACCTTGTCCGTATCTTGAAAGAGCCACGCAATGCCTTGGTAAAACAATACCAAACCTTGCTCTCTTATGATAATGTTGAATTGGAATTTGATGATGAAGCTCTTCAAGAGATTGCTAATAAAGCCATCGAAAGAAAAACAGGAGCTCGTGGACTTCGTTCGATTATCGAAGAAACCATGATGGATGTCATGTTTGAAATTCCAAGTCAAGAAGATGTCAAACTTGTTCGAATTACAAAAGAAGCTGTAGACGGAACTGAAAAACCAATTCTCGAAACAGCCTAGAAAGATAAAATATGGAAATTAATACACATAATGCGGATATCCTCTTAAGCGCTGCAAATAAGAGCCATTATCCTCAAGATGAGATTCCAGAAGTTGCACTTGCCGGTCGATCCAATGTCGGCAAGTCTTCTTTTATTAATACTCTCTTAAATCGAAAAAACCTGGCCAGAACATCTGGAAAACCAGGAAAAACTCAATTGCTCAATTTCTTCAATATCGATGATAAACTCCGTTTGGTAGACGTACCTGGTTATGGCTATGCACGTGTTTCAAAAAAAGAGCGCGAGAAGTGGGGGCGGATGATTGAAGAATACCTCACTAGTCGCGAAAACTTAAAAGCAGTCGTTAGCCTAGTCGATTTTCGCCACGAACCTTCAGCAGATGATGTTCAGATGTATGAGTTCTTAAAATATTATGAGATTCCTGTGATCTTAGTTGCTACCAAGGCAGATAAGATTCCACGTGGAAAATGGAACAAACATGAATCAATCATCAAGAAAAAACTAAATTTCGATCCTGCGGACACCTTTATTGTCTTTTCTTCTGTAACCAGGGAGGGACTAGAGAAGTCATGGGATGCTATTTTAGAAAATGCGTTTTACGAAATAAATTGAAATGACATGAAAATGTCATTTTTGTTTTGGATTTATCTCGCAATTGTAATACAAGTGTAATATAAGTGCCTTTGTTTTCTTCTATTTATATGGTATAATCTCTATAAAGATAAAAGATGATAAAAATTAATTGGAGATAAATTGTATTATGAAAAAGAAAATACGGAATAAATCGAAATTGTTTGGTTTGTTCGTTTCTGTATTAGCAGTGGGGACATTTGCTGCTGCTATGAGCGAGCACGTCACATCAGTTGGTGCTAATGATGGAACTTACCAAGCTTATTCAGACCCAACTGAAGCTTTCATCTCACAAATTGGTGAGTCAGCTCGTCAGCTCGGTCAAGAGAATGACCTTTATGCTTCCGTTATGATCGCACAAGCCATCCTTGAAAGTGGATCAGGTCAGTCTGGCTTGTCTTCTTATCCGCATTACAATCTTTTCGGGATTAAAGGAAGTTATGCTGGTCAATCTGCAGTAATGCAAACTTGGGAAGATGATGGTGCTGGAAATGCTTATACGATTAATGACGCATTTCGTTCTTACCCATCTTACTATGAATCATTGCAAGACTATGTAGCTGTTTTGAAACAAGGACATTTTGCAGGTGCTTGGAAGAGCAACACCTCTAGTTATCAAGATGCAACAGCAGCTTTGACAGGGGTTTATGCGACAGACACAAGCTACTATGCAAAACTTAATAACATCATTGAAACTTATAATTTAACTCAATACGATTCACCAAATGTTCAAGGTGGTATTACAGGTTCGGTATACAATCCATATCGTCAACAGTTCACTTCACAAGAAATCTTGAATTTGGATATCGCTTGGGCAAACCGTTTAAACTATTAAAAAAGAAAAGCAGGCAAATGCCTGTTTTTTCTATTTGTTTTTTAGTACATAGTTTTATTCGATATAAAACGTATATTGTGAAAAGTTAAGAATTCTCTCTGAAAACCTTTTCAAACTTTTCTCCCTATGATATAATGATTTTATTCACAAACATTTTATAAGGAGAATTTTATGTCTGAATCTAATTTCATTCAAAAAGTTGGAGCGGCGTGTAATAAGAAGGAAGATCTCTATCAGAAATCTAAAACGCGCTATGCAGTCCGTTCTATTTTTGCTGGAGGATTTCTTACTTTAAGTACGGCGGTCGGAGCAGTTGCAGCTGACTTATTAAATACCTTTGTACCTGGATCTGGTCGTTTTCTATTTCCGTTTATCTTTGCCTGGGGATTGGTTTACCTCTTATTCTTAAATGCGGAATTGACCACCTCAAATATGATGTATTTGACGGCGGGTACCTATCTAAAGAAGATTCATTGGAAGAAAGCTTTGGAAATTCTTCTTTATTGTACCTTCTTTAATTTAATTGGTGCTTTAATCGTCGCTTTTCTTTTCAATCAAACAACAGCCTTTGCTCATGTCGATCCAAAAGGTTTCCTAGCCACTGTAGCAGAAAATAAACTTCAACGTAGCAATCAAGTGGTTTTCTTTGAAGGGGTTATTGCCAATATCTTCGTCAATATTGCTATTCTTTCTTATCTATATTTCAAAGATGAAACAGCTAAGGTGCTCTTAGCCCTCTCAGCTATTTATATGTTTGTCTTTATGACCAATGAACACTTGGCTGCAAACTTTGCTTCCTTCTCATTATTGAGCTTTAATCCAGTATCTAGCCAATTGCCACATTTTGAGTTTTTAAATATTTTACGTCACTATAGCGTAACCTTCTTTGCCAACTGGGTAGGAGGAGGAGTCCTAATGGGACTAGCCTATGCTTGGTTGAATAATATCAAGAGCCTCTACAACGATTAAAAAATATAAAAAAAGTTTGCAAAAGTACTTGCATTCTTTTTTTATATGTGATAAACTAGTTTACGGTTTGAAAAAACTGCCTAAGACAGTAGGGGAGCTCGACTCATAAAGATCCTACCGAGGACAAAACGTATCAATTAAAAGAAGCGTATTGTACTTTCGTGTCTAGGTTTGGGCGCGTTTTTCTTTTGGAAAAATTCCCCAAGCAAAATAATTACGGAGGTGAACACACTAATGAGTGAAGCAATTATTGCTAAAAAAGCGGAACTTGTTGACGTAGTAGCTGAGAAAATGAAAGCTGCTGCATCAATCGTCGTTGTAGATTCTCGCGGTTTGACAGTTGAGCAAGATACAGTTCTCCGTCGCAACCTTCGCGGAAGCGAAGTTGAGTTTAAAGTTATCAAAAACTCAATCTTGCGTCGTGCAGCTGAAAAAGCTGGTCTTGAAGATCTTGCATCTGTTTTCGTTGGACCTTCTGCAGTAGCATTTTCTAACGAAGATGTTATCGCACCTGCGAAAATCTTGAACGATTTTGCAAAAGACGCTGAAGCACTTGAAATCAAAGGTGGTGCAATCGAAGGCGCTGTCGCATCTAAAGAAGAGATTCTTGCACTTGCAACTCTTCCAAACCGCGAAGGACTTCTTTCTATGCTCCTTTCTGTACTTCAAGCGCCAGTGCGCAACGTTGCTCTTGCAGTCAAAGCGGTTGCAGACAACAAAGAAGACGCAGCTTAATCTTAAGCTACGCAGCGTAGCCTAGCTACAAAAAATAAAGATATAAAATTAAAACTTATTTGGAGGAAATAACAATGGCATTGAACATTGAAAACATTATTGCTGAAATTAAAGAAGCTTCAATCCTTGAATTGAACGACCTTGTAAAAGCTATCGAAGAAGAATTTGGTGTAACTGCAGCTGCTCCTGTAGCTGTTGCTGCAGCTGGTGCTGCTGACGCAGGTGCTGCTAAAGATTCATTCGATATCGAATTGACATCTGCAGGCGACAAGAAAGTCGGCGTTATCAAAGTTGTACGTGAAATCACTGGTCTTGGTCTTAAAGAAGCTAAAGAACTTGTTGATGGTGCACCTGGTGTCATCAAAGAAGGTGTTGCTGCAGCTGAAGCTGAAGAAATCAAAGGTAAATTGGAAGAAGCTGGAGCTTCAGTTACTCTTAAATAATAGAGTAACGCAAATTGAATGCGAAAGCCTAGTATATTAAGGTTAAGAATTGCTTAAGGTGATTTAAATCTTAAAGAGGGGAGTTATTCCCCACCAAATCCCCGCCAAGTTAGATCTTGGCGGGGATTTTTTTCTACAACAAAATAGACTATATAATTCCTTTGTTAGTTTTACCTTATGCAGAAAGCATGGTGATGTTTTAACCTAAATCCAATCATCGCCTTCAACTGGTGCATATGCCCACCACACCCAAGCTAAACCAAGATCAGTAGCTTGAATAATACTATTTCGCATAGTAATTAAATTATGATAAAGTGCAAAATCAATGTATTCATCTAACTGATTTCTTTTATCAGCATAGCCTTCTTCAATTAATTTTGAGATTGATTCAGGTGAACTAACGTATTCTAAAAAGCTAGTGAAGTAGGTATCTGTTATTAATTTTTCACGAATTTCAAAATTTGAACCTTTGAATTCTCTTTGTAACTGATTTTTAATTGACATCTTTTTCTCCTTTAAATTTATACCATGTCTGTAAAATGTGTTAAAACTATTAGCCATACAACAACCCATAATTTAAGTATGCCATAAAAACGATGAAAAACTGTTTTTTTCCGTTTTTTTTCTTCATTTTTTAGTAGAAAATGAGAAACATTAAAGAATATAGTTGGTCACTGTAACGGATAGACGCCAGTGGGAAAGATGGAAGACCGAGACCGCCATCAAAGCTAAACGATTATATTTTGTAGGCAGGGCTGAATTTAAGGCTTTTTTATAGTTTGATCCACGAATTTTATAAGGTTCATCTCTTAGTTCATTAATGAAGTTTTTCTTTTGTTTTTCAAATTTCTTTAATGATTTATCCCTTAAATTTTGGTGACCAACCTCCCAACGTTCTATTAAAAAATTTTTTAAATTCACCTTGAAATTTGGATTATCTTGGAGTTTCTTCAAGTAGAAGTAATAACACTCTCTTGCATGTTGAGCTCGCATCCCATGTAGATTGATTAGATTATTCATTTCCACATCTGTAAAGATATAATCATCCTCTTGTTTATTTTTAAAAGTATCAAGGACTACTGGAACATCTTGAGGAAGAATAAGTTGAGGTTGAAATTTTCCTCCCTTCCCACGCTGAACTAAAACATAGTAATTTCCATTATTATCTTTTCGAATATCTTTTCCTTTTAATTTTTTTAATTCGGATCTACGAATCCCAACTGCCCTCTGAAAATTAACCAGCCGAGAGAAGCGAGAGTCTGTTTCTTGATGTTTACCTTGTGAGTTTTTTGATTTTACACGTCCTCTGATAATTTTGTCACTTGAACGCTTGTCTTTTCTAATTCTATTCATATTGATATCAACTGCTTTGCAGATAGGTGCTAAATAAGTATGAATTGTAGCAACAGAGTATTGTTTTGGATCATCATTTAGATCTAGTTGATATAGTTGAATCGCTTCTTCAGTAATATCTGATTTTTTTCTAATGTTGTGTTCTTTAGCCCACTTTGTGAAGCGAGTAATTGCTCTTTTATAGCTTGTCCTCGTTCGATTGTTTGTGATATTTTTTGAAGCTGCAATAAATAAATCGTGCTTGAGGGAATTTCTTTTTCTTGGCATTATACATTCCTTTCTATCTAAAATAGTACATATTATTGTTAAACTGCCTCCCACCCTTTTTTTAAAAGCTGGGTATGCTTTTGATTCTTCCCATCGAGGCTAACTCTTGAAGTTTAATGTTTGCGATAGATTTTCAGTACTCACCGTGATCTATGTTTGGAAGGATCATAAAGATGTCATTGCTTGTTCGAGCTTATAAAACTTTTCTATTTTACTTTTTTTTTACATTTTTCTTTTGCTTTGCTAAACTAGTTATTTTTTTAGTATTTACTTTTATTTTTACCTTTTTTATTTTACCTTAAACACGTTTTTCTTTACTTTTTTATCTACTAAATGGTTATTCTTTACTTCATGTTATTCAGTAGAGAATAACCATTTAGATTTTCTTTCTTTTTTTCTTAGTTTTTTCCTTTGCAATGACTAGCATATGAGAAATAAGTACGTTAACCGTGCCCAGTAACAAACTTTCTCACCATATGAATAATGGCTCTACTTGCTCAATTTAATTTACAATAATAGTATGCCATATTTTGATAAAAATAAAGATAGAAGAAAAACATCGTTATTTTAGGAACGGAAATGTTGTTTTTATTTTTACAAAAAAATGGCATAATAATAGTGAAGAAAAAAAGGCGGTGGTGAACTGTCTTTTTTTTATTCCTCAAAAAAGGAGGTAGCAGATGCTCAAGAACAATCGTTTAATAATATTAGAGAGAGTGAGACCACCGTGAAAATTCACAGATGAAAAAAACTTTTTTAAATAATAATTTGAGGTAAAATTAATGAAAAATTACAAAAATTATGTGATTAATTTAACTCAACAATATATTTCAGAGTTAATTAATCGAAATGAAGAAATTAATATTAGAATGTTTTATTCAACATTTGAAGAGGATCAGTATATTTCAATCTTGAATGATCAAGATCAAGAAGTGTCATTCAATTTTGTAAATGATAGCATTGAGATTGAATTAATTGATCCGTTGTGTGAGAAAATTTTGATTACATTTGATACTGTAGAACAAACAGCTAAAATCCATCTTGTAATTAATTTTCTCTTAGATTTGTTTTTTAGATTCAATTGGCATGAATCAGTTGCAGCGTTATCAGTTGCAGATTTCTGGGAATTGATCAAGAATTACGAGAAAGATAACCTCGATATGACATTTGGTTACCCAAGAATCGCAGGCTCTAATAGCTAATGGCCATATTTTTAGGCACAAAAAAAGTGGGAAAGGAATCGTTTTTATACTTATCCTTTTCCACTCTTTTTATTTTGTCTCGTTAATAATTGTGTTAATAGCTGAAATGACTTTATTTTGTTTGTACTCTGGTAAAGATTTGATAGTGTCGATAAGCTGTGCTAAGTCAGTACTTTCTTCTTTAAGTGTTAAATCAAAAAAAGTTTGTAGATCAACATTCAACGCATCTATAATTTTCTCCAGAGTACTAATTTTTATATTGGGCTCTAAATTTTCTAACTTATACGCGTAATTGGTACCAAGATCTGCTTTTTCTTCTAATTGTTCCTGAGTCATTCCTGACTGGGTCCGCAGAATCCGTATTCGTTTGCTTATATACTTTTGTAATTCTGACATTGCTCACCTCTTAAGACTATTTTACAGCCTTATAAGGTTAGGTTCTAGTTCTTAAAAGGTTGGTTACAACTTTACAAAGTTGCTAAAATATAGTATAATTCGGTTGTTTATAATTATATAGTGATAATTTGCTCAATACTCTATCATAAAGGTGGGAATTATGAAAAAGAAAACGATCAAAGCAACTGTATCTGCTGTATCAATAGCTACAGCTTTTGCGGGAATTTCCGTTGTACAAGCGGATGAAGTAACTGCAACTCAGCCAAATGAGTCAACATTAAGTACTGGATCGACAACTCCTTCGTCTACAAATATAAAACAAGTAGACGGAGTATTTGTACATAATGGAGTTGCAACTGTAACGAAAACGCCAACTTCTGAAGTTGTAGAAGAAGCAAGAACGATCAAGGAAGAAACGGATCAATCGGTTTCAAATCAAGAAAGTGCATTAGAAAACGCTAAGGCTTCGGAAGCAACTGCTGCAACAAAAGTTTCCGAGGCAAATGTTGACTTAAAAAATGCTGAGGAAAATAAATTATCAGCTACGCCTGAAAAAATTGAAAAAACGAAGAATGAAATATCAGAAGTAAAAGCTGATATTGATAAAAAGGAAACATCACTAAAAGATGCATCTGATAAAGTTCTAGAAGCTGAGAAAGAACGTAATCAGCAATCAGAAGTTATTCAAAAAGATCAAGATAAAATTTCAGAGCAAGAAAAGAAAGTTTCGACAGCTGAGGAAGCAGTAGCAACTGCACAAAAAAATCTTGATGGTACTGGAGCATCGGAAATCATTGCTAAAAGAGACAAAGCAAAAAGTGATGTAGCTGAAAAAGAATCAGCAGAATCAGATGCGAAAAAGGCTTTGGAAAATGCTATTAGCGAAGACAAAAATAAAGCTGAAGAACTCAGTAAAGCTTCAGCTGATGAAAAAACGCAACTTAGTGCTAGTCAGGTTTCTGCTAAACAATTAGCAGATGCTAAAAAGGTTGCAGAAGAAGCAGCGAGTGCATTAGTGAAGGCTCAAAAAGAGAAAGAAACTGCTCAGAAAGTTTTAGACGGTACTGGCGTTGAAGAAATTGTAGCAGAACGTGATGCTGCTAAAAAAAATTTAGATGCTAAAACAGCAACTGAAAATACAGCAAAACAGGAACTCGATCGTGCCAAAGAAGCGGATGATAAAAAAGCTACTGCACTAAAAAATGCAAAGTCTGTCGAAACAGATCAAATAAAGAAAAGCCAAGAAACGGCGAAAAACTTGTCGTCTGCTGAGGAAAAACTAAAACAAGCACAAGAGAATCTAAAGAAAGCTCAAGAAAATAAGGTTTCAGCTCAAAGTAATCTTGATGCTTCTGAGTCACAACTTGCCCAAACAATCGCAAATCGTGATAGCAAAGCAAATGATTTAGCAAATAAACAAAATAGTAAGATTGGTGCAGAAGAAGAGCTCAAAACAGCTAAAGAAAATGATGCTAAGAAAGCTTCAGAAATTTCAGCTTTAACTACTAAGAAAAGCCAAGAAGAGGCAAAAGTAAATGAAACTTCAAATGAGTTAGCGAGTGCTACATCAGCAGCTCAGGAAGCAAAAGAAAATAAAGAGAAGGCTGATCAGGCAGTTGAAACCCTCAATAAACAAATTGCAGCAATTAAAAATCTCACTATTCCTCAATTGCCTCAGGATGTCATTGATGCCTACAAGGCTTATCTTGCTGATGACTCAGACGCAAATAAAAATGCCTTAAACGACGTTATTCAAAAATGGTTCAAAGATAGTAAATATGATTTTGGAACTGCATTAACAGAATATTCCCCTGAACACCAAAATATATTCATAAAGGAATGGTCAAACAAGGATATTGTTTTGCCGATCGATGATTCAGTCGTAGATTTAGACAATTTAACTGACAAGCAAATTGAAGCTTTGAGCCAATATTATGCACTTCTCGCCAACAATCTGCAAGACCAAGTTTGGGGTAGTCATCATTATATTGTCACTGAAGAATCTGTTCAGGGTGTCAAAAACATTGCAAAAGCCTATGCTGAAGAAAATAAACCATATAGCACAAGTCACAGCGATACTGCTTTAGCGAAAGATGGATTAGATTCCATCGTATGGACTGGAGAAAACATGAGCTATGATAATACTTTGCTTGGTTATGGTGCGTATTATTCAGAAGCTAAAGAAACTCGTAAAGCAACAATGTCTCAATTGTATCGTGAGGTATATGATGCTGTAATTAGCTTTATGGCAAATGATGTTCATGCTTATTTTGGACATATGAAACTTATGATTGGGCAGAAAGCTCCTACAAATATTCGGGCAATTGGAGCTGCAAATAGTTTCACACCAAGTGGTGTTGGACGCATGCACTTTATTGAATTCAAAGGTCAAGATGCACATCTTGAATATGTTAAAGATGAACAAACTGGTGAATACCATTTTGTAACTGTTGACGATTATTATGATAAAGGGATTGCTAAACCTTTAGCTACTCCATTTGATACTTCAAAAATGGAAGATGAATTAACAGCTGCTAAAGCTAAGCAGACTACAGCAAATACGGCAAATGATTCTGCACAGAATCGTTTGAAAAAAGCTAAATCAGAAAACGATAAAAGTACAAAAGCTCTCAAAGAAACGACAGCAAAATTAGATGCTCTGAAAGCTACTCCTGATCAAACACCTGCAGCTACTACTAAATTGGAAATCGCTACACAAAATTATAATGAAGCACAAACCCAATTTAATAAGGCTCAAGATGCACTCGATCAATTAAATGCTGATATTCAAAGCAAGCGTCAATCTTTAGCAAGTGCAAAAGATAATTTAGACCAAGCTACAAAAGCAGAAGTAAAAGCTAAATCTGATCTTGAAAAAACAAAACTAGAAAATCAAAATGCGAATCAAAATCTGAAACAAACTCAAAAACTTGTAGCAGAATTATTGTCAGTTCCTGATCAAACTCCAAGTGCACAAAAGAAATACGACACTGCGAAACAACTAAAATAAGAAGCTGAAACAAGATATACCAAAGCTCAAACTGCTTTGGATAACTTAAATGCAGACCTTAAAGTTAAGCAAAAAGCATTAGAAACTGCAAAAGAGGAGCTTGAAAAAGCAAAAATAGCAGATAAGACTGCAAGAAACAATTTAGATGAAGTAACTAAAATTCATGAAAAACATTTGGCAGCCTTAACAACTACACGTCAAACGATTGCAAGATTAAATTCAATCTCAGATAAGACACCTCTTGCACAAAAGAATTTAGATGAAGCTTCTCAAAAATTGATTGCTGCCAAAACTCGTTATGTCAAAGCACAAACAGCAGTTGATAATCTTAATGCAGATATTCAAACAAAACAAAAAGTTTTAGCAGATGCGCGTGCAGAATTGGATAAAGAACTTAAAGTTCTTTCAGATCTTAAAGCTAAAAAAGCTACGGATGAAGCAGAACTCAGAAACCGTCAGAATAAAGTTGAAGAGTTAAAAGCTAAAGAAAGTCAAATTAAGAATGAAATTTCTAAATTAAAGACTAACTTAGTTGCTTTAGAAACACTTTTGGATCATCTTGAAAATGCAGATGCATATTTGATGAAAGCAAAAGGAGCATATGACAATGCAGTTGAAGAGCACCGTTTAGCACTTGAGAATGTAGCAAGAGAGGAAGCTAAACTTAAAACACTTCTACAAGATCAATTGGATGCAACTGCCCAATATGAAGCTGTTAGGGAAGCCTATTTAAATACTCGTACAAGACAAAGCGAAGTCTTTAACGATAAAGTAGATCACAAGATGATTTCTCTTAATCCTGCGTTAGAAAAGAGTATATCAGAAAATACTTCTAACGAACAAGTATATAGCTATGCTGGAAATCAAGCTAAATATGCTGCAAATAGAGCCTTGCCTAATACAGGTTCAATTGAGAATTGGTTAGTGTTTGCAATGGGAATTGTTCTTTGTAGTTTTGGTATTTCAGTATCACGGAAACAGCGTGATTAATAAAAGCTGGTAAGTATTTCTTATTGTAGTAATGAATAAAAGTTTATCATTCAAAATTTGATTTTTTACTAATGATTTTAGTGAAACTAGGTATATGAAAAAAATAATTAATATCTTTAGATATTTATAGGAGGAAAAATAATGAAAAAAATTATTGCTTTAGTTGTTTTAGTACTTGCGGTTGCCGGTGGGGTATTCTTTTTCTTGAATCAAAATTCAGGACCAGAGAAGCAAATTATTGGTACTTGGTATGATAGTAAACACGATTCAACTATCGTTTTCAATAGCGATAAAACACTAGAAGTAACAAATAATAAAGACGAATCTAGAGATGGAACTTGGAAAATCGCTGGAAAATATGTCAAATTAAAGGTTTCTAGTGCAGCGAGTGCTAAAGCTGAATTACCTGGAAAAGATGAAAAAGAAGTAAAATATTTAAAGATTCAATTTAATTCAATTGAAACTGTTAACAGTGATTTTCGTGTAGCAGACGGAACTTTTGAAAAACAGTAATATAATTTAAGTATCTATCTTAAATATAGTTAGAAGATAAATAATAAAAGGATTTGGAATTAATGTTATTGTTAACATGATTCTAAGTCTTTTTTATTGAGATTTTATCAAATGATAAATTGTAAAATATAGTGCAACAAAAAAACTCATAGCGTTTCATTGGTGTAAACTGTAAGTAACCGCACAAACAGAACCCGAGGAAAAACTATGAGCTACTCCCATCTTACCATAACCGACCGAATAAAGATAGAAACTTACTTGGATTTAGGTTTAAAATCTTGCCAAATTGCAAGTAAACTTGACTTTCATAAGTCTACCATTTCAAGAGAGTTAAGACGATGCCAAAATGGTTACTACGCCGTCTTAGCACAGGAACAGTACGACCACAGGGCTAAGCAAAAGGGTCGGAAGTCTTGTTTGACACCAAAGTTGAAAAAGGAAATTGAGAAGGGGTTAAAAGCCTCTTGGTCACCTGAACAGATTTGTGGTCGCTATCAGCTTGAACAAAAGCCAATGGTAGCTTTTAAAACCATCTATAACTGGCTCTATGCTGGTTTGATTGATCTGGATTTAAGCGTCCTGCGCCGAAAGGGAAAAAGTCGACAGCCCAAAGAAACACGTGGGGCATTTAGGATTGGCACGTCGATTGCCAAACGTCCTAAAGAGGTCAGGAATCGTGAGACTTTTGGCCACTGGGAGCTCGATACTGTGGTGTCTTCCAGAGGCAAAAGTAAGGGCTGTTTAGCGACCTTTCTAGAGCGAAAAACTCGTTTTTACTTAGCTTTCAAGATACCAGATAGAACAGCCCAAGCCATGTTTTCAGCTATCGAACAACTTTGTAGGCTATTTCCAAAAGAGGCTCTTAAAACCTTCACTTCAGACAGGGGGAAAAGAGTTTGCCTGCTATCCTCTGGTGGAGAACTTAGGAATTCCCTTTTTCTTTGCGGACGCCTATTCTTCCTGGCAGAGAGGAAGCAATGAAAACGCAAATGGCTTACTAAGAGAATATTTCCCAAAGAAAACAGATTTAGCCGTTATCTCTGATGAGGATTTGAACAAGGCTTTATTTGATATCAATCACCGACCACGAAAATGTTTAGCTTACAGAACTGCTTGTGAAGCTCTAGAGGATGAGTTCAAGTAAATGTTGCACTTATTCTTGCAATTTATCATATAAAAAAGACCCTTAAAATAATTGATTTTAAAAAGATAGTTTTCGTTAGGTTAATTTATTTGCACGTCAAACACTATAAAAAGAGAGTGGGACAGAAATCGGTAATTCGTTAGAATTCGATTTCATCGTCCCACCTCCGCACAGTTGAGTAGGGCTGTAAAAGCTGATGAAATCAGCGTAGTAGAGCCCACTCAACCACTACGTATTGCTGACAATCCAAAGACAATTGAGAGGCTAGGACTTTTGTCCCAGCCTCTTTTTATAAGAGAGTGAAATTATCCAACTCCTATAACTATGATTCCTCCAAGTATTACTAAAGATAAGTAAAAAAATAATTTTTTATTCATAATAGCAACCTCTTTTCTTTTTCTCCTATGATATAATGTTATTCAAGATATTGTAATAAATTCCCTTATACACAATTTAAGAGGTACTTTAAATGAAATACGGAAAAATTTTTAAAAAATTTAGAGAATCAAGAGGACTGTCACTAAAAGATGTTTCTAAATGTGGAGTATCAAGTTCTCACCTGTCAAGGTTTGAGCATGAAGAAGCTGACTTAACTATTACAAAATTCATTTTAGCACTTGAAGCAATTAATATGCCAATTGAAGAATTTATATACGCAGCGCGCGATTTTCATAGAGATGACTTTAATGAATTGTTAGAGAAAATTCGTTTATTAGTAGCAAAGCGAGATATCGTTGGTATGGAAAATTTACTGATTAGTTTGTTGGAAAATAAAAAGAAGAAAGGCCCTTTTTATGAGCTAAATACGATTTTGGTTAAGATTCGTTTACAGGACTTATCAGGAAAGATCTATGTGACAGATCAAGATATTAGTTTTATCAGTGAGTACTTATTTTCTGTAGAATACTGGGGGTGTTATGAATTGTTGTTGTTTATGAATACATTAGATGTTTTAAATCATGAAACTATGATGGTTTTATCAAAAGAAATGTGCCATCGCTCTGAATTTTATAGAGATATTCCAAATAATCGTCGTTTACTATCGACCATGTTGTTAAATGCCTATATAACATGTATTGAACGAAACGAGCTAATAGATGCTCTTTATTTTGAAAAACAACTAAAATTTTGTAACTTCTCAGAAACTGAAATTTATGAAAAACTAGTGTTTCATTATGCGAAAAATTTGTACGATTTAAAGAAAACTCATAATCAATATGCTTTAATTGAGATGAGAAAATGTATCGCAACAATGAAATTAGTAAATAGTCAACAGTTAGCATGTACGTTTGAACATCATTTAGAACAAGTGTTGAACGATTTAGAATAAATTGTGTATAAGGGAATTTTTTATAGCGCTCCTAAAATGGTAATATGATATATATATAAAACATAGGAGGTGAAAATAATGGAAGAACTACAAGTTATTAACCTTGAAGATCTTTTAGAGTTTGATCAAGGTTATGTTGTTAATAATAACTGTGGACCAAGTCATTCTTGTGGTGGCGGTCGATAGTTTCTTCCGAGGTGGGGAAAAATTTCCCCATCTCTGTTTTCATTAATGAGGATTGCTATGATTAAAAAAATTGATACTGATTTTGGTACATATTATTTTGATTCCATTTCTTTTACTTTGTCTTCTTCACCTGAATATAAAAATACGTCTAATACTTTGGATAATCTTGATGATGGAATCTTGAAGAAAGTTGTAATAAATATTTCAAATAGCTGTAATCTATCGTGTTCGTACTGTTATGCTGATGGTGGAAACTATGGCATGGACAATCGAGTAATGGATTTTGATACTGCTGATAAGATAATTCAGGAAATTGTAAGTAAGGGAATAAAACAAATTAATCGATTAATACTTTTTGGAGGAGAGCCTTTTTTAAATATTGAGTTGTTTGTATATTTTATTGAGAAATTATCTAAATTTTTAAATATATTAAAAGTTGAGACTGTTACTAATGGTACTGTTTTGAATCATCGAGTAAAGCATATGTTAAATAAATTTCATCCATTTTTAACAATTAGTTTAGATGGACCAGAGGTTGTTCATGATAGGTTAAGGGGAAAAGGAAGTCACAGAAAGACTCTGAGATTCATTAAGTATTTAAAAAGTATTGATTATGATAATTTCGAAATTGCATCAACGTATACTCGTATTCATCAAAAAAATGGTATTAGTAGAGAAGCTATTTTCAAATATTTTACTGAGATGGATGTTCATTTTAATGTTAATGATGTCTTCAGTAAAAATAAAGTACTTATTGTTAAAGAAATGGAAAAAAGTTTATCGGAAAGAAAAACTTTTATAGATACATCTATTCAGAATGTAATTGATTGTAATGAGAAAGCATTTATTAGCCCAATCTTATACGATGTTTTAATATCTATGATTTACAAGAGTACAAACCATACTTTCTGCGATGATATTGATCCTTCCAATACAATTACTTTTGACGTAGATGGAAGTAAGAAGTTGTGCTTTAGATTCTGGGGGAGTCATAATAGTCCAAATGTTGAAACATTTAATAATAAGGATAATTTTTCTAAGTGTAAAGATTGCTGGTGTAGAGGTATGTGTATAGAATGTGTTGCCAATGTAATTGATGGTTATTCCACTGTCATTAACGAGAATGGAGAATTCATAGAATGCCACAAGCCAGAACTTATGGAATACTGCATACAACAAATTATATACCTTTCTAGAGATAAAGAGCGACTATCTAAGTTGGTAAATAATTTCAGGAGGTTTATACGTTATGCTTAGATCTTATGTAACCAAGAAGCACTTATTCTTCTATTTTGTGGCGATTATGATTACTTGGCTGGAGGCTATCATTACACCAGCTTTGATTCAGTATATTGTCTCTAGTTTTACCAATCACCAGTTGCATTTGCTATGGCAAGTCTTGGTTTGGGGGATTATTGGAAATTTGATTCTCTTGCTGGGTTTGGCGGGAAAACGTTATTACTATGCACGAGTACTGACAGACTTCAAGTTGGGTATTAAGAAGGATATCTTTCAGACTTTCTTATATAGTCGTCGGATTGCGGATGAGGAAGTTTTGTCAGACTTGGAAAATGATGTAAAACAGCTAGAAGATAATTATATTGAG
Organism: Streptococcus caecimuris; assembly: GCF_943193075.1. Taxonomy (NCBI): domain Bacteria; kingdom Bacillati; phylum Bacillota; class Bacilli; order Lactobacillales; family Streptococcaceae; genus Streptococcus; species Streptococcus caecimuris. Next base: position 52,102 of record NZ_CALPCT010000015.1, read on the forward strand.
TCGACTGTTATTATCATTTCTTCTTTGGGATTTACAACCGTCTCTATCTGTTATGCTCTTTGGACTAATTTTTATCTTGGCTTGCTCTTTATCGTTTTTTATTCGATACCTACTCTTTGTAGTGGAATTGGCTCTAAACGTTTGGATGAAATTACGAAGGAGAAGTCCCTAGCGAACCAAGTCTATGTCTCTCAAGCAACCAATATGATCGCAGGTGCTCGTTCCATACGGTATTATCGGGGACAAAGTTTGTTTTTCAAATTGTTTTCTAAAGATTTGCATAAGACTCTAAAGGAAGAAATCGCCTATGAGAAGCAACGGACAATAAATAGTCTCTTTATCAATGGAATTGATGCTTTTTGCTCGGTCGCGCCTATTGTCATTGGTGGTTTCATGACCTATTATAACTACCTATCTGCAGCCAGCTTTGTAGGGATTTACCTAGTATCGTATAATATTGGCTATCAATTTCAGGAGTTGTCTTATTTTATCAATACTAGAAAATCAGCTAAGTCTCTCTGTGATAAATATCAAAAATTGCTGGGAGTGGGCTTTGAAATGCCTTCTGTTCTCGAAGGTTCTGTCTTTCCTATCCAGTTAAAGCAAGTAAGTGTAGTGCGTGATGGTCAAGAAATTCTAGCCCCTTGTGACCTAACTATTGAGGAAGGCGAAAAGATTGCTATTATCGGAGAAAGTGGGTCTGGGAAAACCACCTTACTGAACCTAATTTATGGTGAAATTAAGCCCAGTCATGGTCGGATTCGCTACCATGGGCAAGAGCTAACCTCGGATGAACTTTATCAGGCAGGAGCCTACATTCTCCAGTCTAGTCATATCTTTGATGGTTTGAGCCTAGAGGAAAATATTGCTTTGGGACAAGAACTGGATTCCGTAAAGATGGATGAAATCCTGCGACAAACTGGTTTGAAAGCTCTTCAAAGCAAAACCCCTAGTAACCAGACTCTGTCGGGCGGTGAGAAGCAGCGGTTAGAAATTGCACGTGCTCTCTATCACAATCGCCAATTTATCCTAGCTGATGAAGTCAAAGCCAATCTGGACCTTAAAAATCAAGAGAAAATCAGTCAACTTCTCTTCTCGCTCCCTCAAACACTCGTAGAAGTGATTCATCACTATAGTGAAGAGGACTTGAAGCGCTATGATAAGGTGATAAAACTGGAGAAATAGGTGGAGGTATAGGTTTCAGAAAGGAGTGGCAAGTTCTCTCTTTTTTGTAGGTTGGATAATAAAAACTCTGTCTAAAAATATCAGTACAATAACATCAAACTAGGGATGTAGCTAGTGAAAGTCCTACAGTAATGAGTTGAAATATGAAATTCCATGAATTTGGGGATAAGAATTTACCTCTTGAGCAAGTCTGGGCAGAGATTCGGAAGCGAGGGTTCAAGAACAAGATGTTTAAAACTCTCAATGAAGTCATTGATAAGTTGCAAGAAGTGATTAGGAGCTTGCATTGGACAGTACTATTGTTCATAGAAGTTGGATTAGTTTTTGATTTTAGGTGAGTATGAATAATTGAAAAATAAAAGTCATAATGTTATAATTTGTGATATAAAGATAAATATTACATAGAATAGAGGTGGCCATATGGGGAAACTATTGGCGAGCCGAATGCGTAGTCGGAGAAAAGAACTGAATTTGTCTCAGGTTGAATTGGCTGCTGGTATCTGTGAACAGGCCCAAATCAGTAAAATTGAGCGAGATGCAGACTATAGTCCTGGCTCAGACTTAATATATGCCCTTGCAAAAAAGCTAAATGTATCAATGGACTACTTTTTTGACGAGGATATCCATGTCGAATCGGAGTTTTTGACTCAATTTCGTGCTGTATCTAAGAAATTCTTAGACTTACGAGATTATGATTCACTAAAATATATCTATGAGTTAGAAGCTGCGAAGACAGTAAAACTCCCTCTCTCCGATCAGTTATACCTTCAGTGGATAGAGGCTATTGTGTTGTTTAACCATGACCTTAAACAGAATGAAGCGATCAAAAAATTAGAAGCTATTTTGTCAAAATATAGCGAATATGATTGGGAATATTTGAATATCTCAAATAGTTTATTACACTTTTACTTTCAGACGGATGAACTCTCAAAATTTGAAGAAGTCTATAATCGCATGACCAATCTTTTTAAGAGTGTTAAGGTTCGGACAATTGATGAACTTGAAATTCTGATTAAATGTCGGTATAACTTTTGTCGGTATCTATGGTTAAACCAGCAAACAGAGAGAGCGATAAGTGAGACTTTTGAAACGATTGGTATTTGTCTCAAAAATAATAGTTTCTACTGTTTAGCTAATCTTTACTGTTTACTTGGGAATGTTAGTGAAGGTTTTGCCCATAAAGATGCCGTTAAACAGTACTTTGTAACAGCGCAGCGTGCATACCTGCTAGAGGGAAATGATAAGATGGCTTTAGACCTTGAGCGTTTTATCAATGAAACATTACCAGCATAATTGTTATAGACAACTCAGTCTTTACTGTGTTGTTTTTTATATGCATTTATTATAACATCTCTCATGAAACGAGTTATTTCTACGGTTAAAATAAACATATTCATAATAAAAAAATAAAATAAAAAAATCTTTATAAATACAATTGACAAATAATTTTCTGCGTGATAGAATACAATCAAGGAATATGAAAGGGGTTGCAAGATATGAAGAAAGCAACTAAAAAGTTTGTTGTCGCAGTTTTATTAGCGGGTTTATTAGTTATTGTTGGTAAACCATCGATAAATCCCGCTCCCGCCCCTTTAGGCTTTGATCCTGGAGAATTATATTCTGTAAAATTTTAAAATATGAATTGTAAAATTTTATGAATAAGCTGGTAGTATTACCAGTTCAAAGAAAGGATAGTTGCCAATGTACTAAGTTGTCATAAGTTACTAAAAAAGAGTTGTAATTGTTAGTTTTAGTCAAAAATGAAATGGAGACTATGTTATGAAGAAAAGAATTAAGAAGATTATTTCAACATCGTTACTTGCTCTTACCCTAGCTGGTGCAGGTGGTTCAATCGCTTCTGCCGCAACAGTTTATTATAAAGGTTCTGCCGTTTATTGGAACTATGGTCGTACAGTAGGACTTTGGAGTTACTCACACGTTCAATCTGGTGTGTATGAACACGCAGCAAGTGCTAACGGAGGTTTCTCAGGTTGGAAACGGCCAGGAATTGAAGCACGTGCATCTAGATATATTGGAAGTGGTACAGCACAATGTTACTGGAATTGTAGGTAAGCGCCTATGACATACAAAAACATGTTATTAGGTAAAATGAAGTACTTAATCCTGTTTTTGATTGCCATTCAGAGCGTACTACTTGCTCTGATGGCAATTTTTTTTACAGGTGTTCAGTATGAGGAGGCATGGCAAAGTTATAACCGTAATTCTAGGACAGTTACAGTTTATCTTCAAAGATTATCTGAAGAACAGTCGCAAAGTGTATACCAATACTTTTTGGAACAAAGTGACTTGTCTATTTGGACGAAACGTACTACAAATAGTAGTAGGGATGGTTCAATAAATAGAATATATTTAGATGTTCTTGGCAATCCTGAAGGTTTTTCAGATTTTACAAACGGTGGTAAAATAATTTTATCACGCCAACAAATTTCAGATTTATTATCCCATAGTGACAATAACTTGACTATTGGACTTGATAAGGGAACTGATAATATGCTCTATGAATTACCGAGCTTGTTATTTACAACCCCTGTTGTTATTAATCGGTTAGACCATATTTTTCAAGAAACAAATACAATAAACGGGATATATCATATCAATGGTCTTCAGGACAACCTCTCAAGAGAAACGTTTTTATCAAATCTCTCATCCATTACTGGGATTTCTGTTGAAGACTTGATTAGAGAGAGTTTTGGCAGTAATACTGTTGAGGGAATTGTGCCAATCGTTTTAGCTGCTAGTATTGCAGTAAATGCTATGGTTCTTCTTGTTCTTTTCCTAATATGTGTTTTACAATCCTTTAAACATTTTGGGACATTGATACTACTTGGATGGGATAGGAAGGAGTTGTGGTCTGCCCTCTTCAAGGATTCTCTTCTGTTTTCTATTTATATTGCACCTGTTTCCGCACTAGCAACTTGGTTTTTGTCAGGTTGGGCTAGTTTTGGATTATCATCATTTGTGTTAGTCTTTGCGGGTACAAGTCTTTCAATCTTGTTACTATTGCTAACATTAATTATTCCAAGTATTGTTGTTTATTTGGTTTCTCCATTAGCTGCAATTCATAAACGGTTACCAATGAAACCATTAATGGCAACCAGTTTGTTATTCTATACTTTAGTAGCTGGTTTATTAATAGCAGTTAGTCATTCCTTAGATGCGCCAATGAATCAGTTCATTGATAATGTCAAAGTAGCTAGGGAGTGGAAAAGTGTCGAAAATATGTATGTTATTTCGGATTTTGTAGAAGGGGATGATATAGGAACCTACTCTGGTAATACAAATTCATTAGAAAGCAGCATGTATCACTTTTACCAACGAATTTCAGAGATTCCAGGTGTTTATATTGCTCAGGGAGAATATCTCGGGCAAGAATACCTTGATACAATCTATGGTACGTATCAAAATGTTCCTAAAAAACCATTTTGGTATTTAACCTATTCTTATAATTACTTATCTGAACTAGGAGTTGAGTTAAGTAATGAAGAATTATCCGAAATACGTAATGGTGCCAGATTGTACCTTATTCCTGATACTCTAGGTTCAGCGGATGTTGAAACCATGAAGGCTTATTTACAAGAAGTTGTTCGAGTAAAACCAGGGGATATAGGGACTAAGTTTACAGAAAATCCAAGATTTTTATTTAGAACCTATCAGCCATCTAAGTCCATTTTTACTTGGTCAAGATCAATCGATCGAGGTGTAACTAGTGAAGAACCTGTTATTTTTGTAGCAGCTCCTGAAAACTTGTACTTCATGGAATCAGCAAACCTATCTGTGAGTGGATATGACGGAATTTTGAAAGTTCGTGATAAGGAAACAACGAATCAGGTAAAATCAATTTTAGAAAATGAGTTCCCTGATTTATCAGACAATGCACTGAAATTTACAACGGTTAAGAATTATATCAATGGACTTCAGAAAGATCTCGGCTATACTTTCTACCTATTTGGAAGTATCATTGCTATTATTGTCTTTACTATGATGGCTATCTTTTGGAGTTTTGTCTTGATTTATCGCTTGCTTTTCGAAGAAAAACTGTATGTACAATACTTCATGGGCTTTTCTCCTTGGAAGAGGTATAGCGGTGTTCTTTCTCTTGTCGTTGGTGTTTCTGCGATAGAACTACTAGTTTCTATCTTACTAGGCTCTAAGTTGGGAATAGTTTTAGCACTAGTTACATTTGCTTTCCAATTATTACTTCTTTACTTCAATCTATTCCGTAAAGAAGTAGAAAGTCTCATACAATCGTTTAAGGGGTGATTTAATGTCTATGATTTCCGTACAAAATGTGTCAAAAAAATTTGGGTCACGTGAGATTTTAAAAGACTTAAGTTTTGATGTTGAGGAAAATGAATTTGTAGCTTTAGTAGGGCCATCTGGTTCTGGAAAATCTACGTTACTTAATATGATTGGCCTTTTGGATAATATTGATAGTGGTAAGATTTTAATCAACGGGAAGATCTTACCAAAAGTGAATTCGCGTTCTGCGGTTAACTATCGAAAGAATGTTATCAACTATCTATTTCAATCAAATGCACTCATCTCTACATCCAGTGTAAAAGATAATCTCATGCTTGCTATGAACTTTACTAATTTCTCTAAGGAAGAGAAGGAGAAAAAGATTAAAGAAACCTTGCGGTTTGTTGGTTTGGAAAATAGACTAGATAGCAAGGTCAATGAATTATCTGGAGGTGAGCAGCAGAGAATCGCCATCGTGAGAGCTATTCTAAAACCAGGTGATATCATCTTGGCAGATGAACCAACAGGTTCATTGGATCCTGATATGGCTCAAAAATCATTTGACTTAATTCGGTCATTGAGAGATCAGTTTGGAAAAACAATTCTAATCGTCACACATAATTTAGACCATGCGAAACAATGTGATCGAATTGTCTCGTTGAAATCAGCTTTTGTAAATTAGTCTACTCACTCGCAACTGAGACAATCATTTTAGTCTATAGAACAACGAAGAAAGTGGAAGTTTAAGGATGAAAATTTTGAATACTATATGACACAACAGCCAAATTTGTACAATCATCTAGAGTTATAAACTTATCTAGTGGTTGAAAATCATATTGATGACATCCTTTGTCTGCATATAATTTTCAACAATAAATTAGTAGATATGGTTGTTTTACATTCATTTCAAAAGAAAACTGTCCCTATCCCACATTGTTTTAAAGGCGAGACTGTGACAGTCTTAGATGACGATGAGGTGACGTGGCATTTGTTAGAATTTCAGGATTTTAGAACTTGTTTGACTTCAGTGATTCAGCATGGAGTTCACTAAAATATAAGAAAAAGAATTTTATCAGGAGAAGTATACTACTATGTATAGCGGAAAATCGTAAAAAAGCAAAGACGAGGTAATTACCTCGTCTTTGCTTTTTTAGTATAATGAACACCTTCATGTTAATGAAGTCAATATCGGATGGTAGCCCTTTTGAGTAATCAAAAATGCCCAAATTAATTAAAACTTGCGCATCTTATTAATTTTACAAATTGGGTATTACTACTTTATGCCACCCTTTTTCAAATATATTATACAAAAAAATGAAAAGGTTTACAAGGAATTGACGGTTATAGGAACTATAATTCTCATCACTTTGAACATTAAAAAGGAGAGAACCAATTTAGTCCTCTCCAGATTGTAACTTTATATCAACCCACTACAGTTGACAATGAGCCAAGGATCAGTCGCTATCATCTCTATGGGGCAATCAAGACAAGCACAGACACAACAGATCAGTCATTTGCCTATAACTTCGAAGTTCGTGACGATACTGGACTTGACTATTCAGGATAGGGTTACCTCTATGAAGGTAGCCCTATTTTTTTGACTGTGAATGAATCGAAGCGATGGGATTACACAGAGTTAGAATTTCTTTTTGCTTTGACTGAGATACATGAGTATAGATTTGTGTGACTGAGATAGAACTATGTCCAAGAATTTGTTGAATGTATCGAATATCTACATCACTATCTAGAAGCATTGTTGCGAAACTATGTCTAAACATATGGGGGGTAATAGGTGTAGTTAAGTTATGTTGTTTAACAAGGGTATTTAGAATTAAACGTACACTTTGCTCTGACAATGGGTTGAAAGAATATTTTCCAGAGAATAGGTAGTCACTGGGTTGAAAGCAGTAGTTATTTATATATGTTTCTAGTAAGCTAAATGTTATTTGATCTCCTAAAAATAGGATACGTTCTTTCTTGCCTTTTCCCATAATATGGAGAGTCCTATTTGAAAGATTAATGTTTTTAAGATGAATATGACAAAGTTCGGAAATCCTAATTCCAGTTGAAAGCAATAGGGAAATGATTAGCAAATTTCTTTCAGCTTTTTGTTTTTGATATTTAGTTTTTGAATAGGTAACTTTCTGTTCTAGATGTGAAAAAATACTTTTCAAAATATCATAAGGAATCGTTTTAGGTAATATTTTTTCCGTTCTAAATTGATAACGTAATTGATTAAAAGGATTCTCATCAACTAAATTATGATATTTTAAGTAGCTGTAAAACACCTTCAAACTAGCAATTTTGCGACGTAATGTATTAGATTTAATATTGGATTTCGTCAAATGTTCAACATAGGTTTCCACACTGCTGTAATTTGAATTGTAAAATTGCAAAAGATCATTTTTGTAAGCTCGAATCGTATGTGAACTCAAGCGTTTATGGGTTTTGCAGTAGTCTAAGAAAGTAGAAATATGTTTATAATCCATGAATAACTCCTTTATCAATAATCATGCTATTATATACTTATTTGAATGCTTTGTATAGTGATAATAAATAGTTATCGGTAGGAGAAGGATGAAAAAACTAAAACAACAATTTATTTCTGATTTTAGTGCAGC